>NZ_JAQMUH010000191.1:0-23128 GCF_028331025.1 Anabaenopsis arnoldii
ACCTGTTGACAAAGTGCTAAACCTTGATTCCAAGCGTGTCTGGCTACTCCTGCGTGTTGCGCCAGTAGTAGTCGTTGTTGCTTGTTAACTTTGAGTTGAGTTTTGAATCCTAGTAGCATACAGTAATTTTACTGCAATTTTGTCACCAAGCGAAAAGATGACAGGAAATTTTGAGCGCATGTGAGTATTTATGAGTATTAGTTAAGAAAACAGTAACTAGCTACTAACCCTTGACCCAGGAAAATCTACATTCCTGACCTGGACAGGTAAAATTTACAGTTTTATCCCCGGTGAAAACAGAAAACTGCTATTTAAAATATCGGGAGTCAGTGTCAGTAGGTGCCTTCCCACAGCACAAGATAACTGGGATTTTACTTCTAGGGAACTTACTTACTATTTAAGTCCCCAAACGGGGAAGATTCTGCGCCTCTGGGAAAATCCCTGGACAGGTGAAACAGTACCTGTTATGCATGTAGCAAATAATCCGGTACAGGGAAAATTTCAAGGTAAATTTCCCGCGCAAGTTGAGGGAGATACTACAACTTTTGTTTTTGATATTTTTCCTACCTATCCTAATCCCTTGGGCGCAAATCCCAAGTTTGCTGAATATAGCCCATATCCCATTTATCAGGCTTCGGAACTATTTAAGTTGGCTGTAAGGTCACTGATTTTACACACTTACCCTGCTTACTTCAGGATGAAATTAATACTCGTGTTCCTCTGTACAAGGAAGCCCCAAATGCTTTGTTAGATGCTGAGGATATGACCTCGTGGCCGTACTTTCAAAAACACTTTCAGGCTTACCTGGCTGGTGCAATTTTCCCCTTACCCGAAGCCGAAAGGTTATAATCGTTAAAATTTCTGCATATTGTGACTCTTGGGGTCAAAGCCCCTAGAAAACCGCGTGCTCTCATCATAGCAAGCCCCAGTTAAATCAGCTCCATACAACTTGGTTAAATTCAATTTCGCCCCCCGGAGATTCGCCTGGGTCAGTTTCACTCCAGATAAGTTAGCCCTGGTTAAGTTGGCTCGCGCTAAATTGGCTTGACTCAGGTCTGCTCCCCACAGTTTGGCTTGGGCTAGGTTGGCTTGACTCAGATCTGCTCCCCACAAGTTAATTCCCGGTAGGTAGGCGGCTATGAGCTTGACTCTACTTAAGTGGGCAGCGGGGAAATACCTCTGGCCTGCGTTATAAAGTCTGATTAGTTCGTTAGCATCCATGAGTTTCTTGTGTGAAATCTCTATTTCTAGGATAGTCTGCAATGGTTTTTAACGCAGAGGGGCGCAAAGGTACGCAAAGGTACGCAAAGGTTATTTTTTCAGGGAGATTACTTCAAAATCAAAGGCACCAATTAGGCGGTTATCAATGTAAACCTGTATTTGATGCTGACCACCAGGATCTCCAGGAACCATTGTCCAAAAGTTATCAATAGTACCGTCAGTAGTATACACTGTCCGGGTTGTTACAGCTTGCATACTATCAGCTGATAAGGACAAGCTTTCACCATCCTCTGTAGCCCATGTTTCTGGAGGTTTTGGCAATCGCAGCACTTCTCTCCATGTCACCTGACCTCGGTAATTCTTTAGTTGAATCCTCCATCCGTATTTACCACCTTGGTATAATAATACTCTGGTTGTCGGAGTAAAGTTACTTTGACCTTGGGGGTCAACTCTGAGTACTCCAAACTCTGCTTTACTGGGGGTAATCAGTTGCCTGCTGCTGGAGTGATGGGACTCTCTACCATTATCTGCTAAAGAAGGCAAGGCTGTAGACGCTATGAACCCACATATCAAGATGGAAGATGTTATTACAATCCTCCCAGCCCAATTTCTATTTACCACAGCAAATCTTTTTGGTCGGTTACTGCTATATATTCATCTATTCTACTTGGTTTCCGGGGTCATTACCACAATAATTCCGAATCAAGGCGACAGGTGTATTTCCAAAATGACTATGTACAGAAATTTTTGTAACCATTCTGTACCAGGGAACACCGGAATACAAAAATATTCTGTATAGGGGTTTATAAATGGTTTACATAAATTACATGACATTGCCGTTATGAACATTACTATATATGGATAAGTTGCCGGAAGTATTTTCTCAATAAATAGTTATCATCAGTAATGGTCTATCTATTGTTAGTGTGAGTTGGCAACATATAATTTTACTTATATGACCTATCTAATATTTATTTAATAATTACCTGTTGCCCACCACAAGTGTTGAATGTTAAGAAAGAGGTGATAAAAATAGCCCAAAATATGGTAAATTTTGGGCGAAGGATTAAAATAAATTAATTGATAATGATTATAAATTCATTTCCCAAGATTGTCAAAGACATCCTCAGACCGTTGCCAAAAATGGAAGACCCCGAATACTATAAACTGCGTAACTATGCCCTAGATTTTCTCTTTAACAGATTTGCTCACGATGATGTGGGTTAATTTTGTTCAAAGTTGTGTTTCTGATTGTTGCACCTGTTCACCAGGACTAGGGAAGGAAACTGGATCAAGGGATGGACTAGGGGAATTTAACTGCGGTTGTTGCGATGACGCTTCCATATTGCTATCACTGAAGTAGGAGCCAACAATCTTGTCATAGTTAGAAGCAACTGCTAAAAATACGCCACCTAAAATATAAATGGGTAGGGGAAGGTTGAATTTTTTTAACCAGTCAAACAGTTCTGCTACAGCAAATAACAATAAAAAACAAGCCAGCCAAACCCTCATTTTTCTCTCCCCTGTGTGCAACTGTATTTTTAGGGTGAGGGCAAATACTCACCCTGATTTATTGGTTAAATATATCACGTTGTTTTTAAGCCGGTTTATGAGCAATAAAATACTTGCTCATGAAGTGTACCTGGGTGGAAATATTCTCAAAACCAGCTTGCTCTAAACGTGCTACTAGGTCATCATGTGTATAATCCCGATAGTAAGGTTCATGAAACAGTAGGGGGAAAGATTCCATGTTTACAGCAAATTCAGGTGAGTCACTCATTTGAATAGAATCACAAATGACAAACACTCCCCCGGGTTTTGTGACTCGGAAACATTGTTCAATCACTGTTTGACGCACTTTTGCTGGTAACTCATGGAAGAGGAAGACGGAAGTTACCCCATGGAAGTAGTTGTTTAAGTAGGGTAACTCTTCAGCGTTAGCTTGTAAGAGTTGGGGTAACTCTCCAGGAATTTCCGAGAGTTGTTGATTGGCTTTGCGTAAATATGCTGGTGATAAGTCCACACCATACAAGGATGCTTGAGGTAGAGACCCCCGGAGCATCCTTAATGTTCTTCCAGTCCCACAAGCTACGTCTAAAACACGTATTTGTTTTGCTGGTAGGGAATTAAAGGCTTTTAACCCCTGCTTTAAAGGGGACAGTATCCGCCGTCGCATGGGGTCAGCTGTGCCACTAAACAGGATTTCTACCTGTAAATCATATAGGTTGGCGGAATTGTCGCTTAAATAGCCGTTGGTTTGGTTATGGAAGTTCTGCACATAGTAGCTGGGATAACCATCTGTTTCTATTTCTGGGGAAAATTCTTGATGTTTTTTTTGTGCAGACCGCTCCCAGATTTGCGGTAGCTCTAGGCATACCATGGGATAGTAACGGAAAAAATCCGACCATGGGTGATAAAATAGCAGGCTTTCGGGATATACTCCTTTTTCTGTATCTTGCCAATCTGTTTCTAGTAACTGATTTATTCTTTGCTGTAGTTTGAATAAAACCTCCTCAGTTATGGGTTTCCCCCTTTGTCCTAGGGTGGGATGAATCAGATTCATCAGCCTTGAACTTAAAGTTTTGTGAATTACACCAAAATAAGTTTTACCTTGTTGAAAGGCTTGATAACTCAGCTTAGTTAAAGTCTCAGACATGAAAATACTCGGGTATTGAAGGGGATTTATTACTTTTCTCAATTATATGTAAAAAATTGTAACGAACAAAACTCTCTGTGTGAGATCATGGCTAACTGGACAAAATGTAAATTTTTGTAAATAAAGTCCAATTCTGTAACCAAAGTTACAGAATTGTTGTTAATATAGTGGAGTAGTAAATGACCATTGATTACGAGAACCATAAGGGGGACTGTGTTATGTCTATTCAAGATAGAAGTCGGATGTTGGCCATGCGTCAATATCAACAAGTGAAAAACCGTCAGCAGTCGATGCTAATGCGTGCGGCACAAGAACTCGGTCTTCCTGAAGAATTATCGGAGTACTGGAGTCCCATTCAAGGGAAAATTGACCCCACCACGCGCTTAATTTATGAAAGTAGCCATGCTGCTATGAGCTAGTCTCAAGATGATTAAAGTTCCTGTCTACCAAATTTTTGACTGTGATTAGTAAAAAAAAGCCACCCTAGCAGGGTGGCTAAATGTTCACTGCTAAATTAAGTTAGCAGTCGTAATAGAGGTAAAACTCATAGGGGTGAGGACGTAGCTGCATCTGCTTAACGTCATTAGCTAGTTTGTAGTCAATCCAGTTTTGGATGAAGTCTTCTGAGAAAACGCCTGTTTCTGTCAAGAAAGCATGATCATTTTCTAATGCTTCCAATGCTAATTCTAGGGAACCCGGAGTTGAAGGAACTTTCGCCAGTTCTTCTGGAGAGAGTTCATAGATGTTTTTATCTAAGGGTTCACCGGGATGAATTTTGTTTTTGATACCATCTATACCAGCGCAGAGCATGGCTGCAAATGCTAGGTAGGGGTTAGAAGTAGCATCAGGACAACGGAATTCTAAGCGCTTGGCTTTGGGGTTGTCGCCAGCTAAGGGAATCCGTACGGAGGCAGAACGGTTACCTTGAGAGTAAGCTAGGTTAACCGGTGCTTCATAACCAGGTACTAGGCGCTTGTAAGAATTAGTTGTGGGGTTGGTGATGGCTAAAAGTGCGGGTGCGTGCTTGAGGATACCACCAATGTAGTACAGGCCCATTTCACTCAAACCAGCATACTTGTCACCAGCAAATAGAGGTTTGCCATCTTTCCAAATGGATTGGTGACAGTGCATACCAGAACCATTATCGCCAAAAATTGGCTTGGGCATAAAGGTTATGGTTTTGCCGTATTTCTTGGCAACATTCTTGATGACGTATTTATAAGTCATCAACCAGTCAGCTGCTTGTATTAGTGTACCAAAGCGGAAACCTAGTTCGCACTGACCACCGGTGGCGACTTCGTGGTGTTGTTTCTCAATGGGTACGCCACAATCTCTCATGGTCAGTAGCATTTCGGTACGGATGTCTTGGAAGCTATCCGCGGGTGATACTGGGAAGTAACCTTCTTTGAAGCGTGTTTTGTAACCCAAGTTGGGGCTTTCTTTTCTCCCAGTATTCCAAGCACCTTCTACTGAGTCTACATGGTAGTAGCCTTCATGGGCGTTTTGGTCAAAACGGACATCATCAAAGATAAAGAATTCTGCTTCAGGCCCAAAGAATGCTGTATCACCAAGTCCGGTAGAAACTAAGTAGTCGATCGCCTTTTGAGCAATCACACGGGGACAACGGTTGTACCATTCCCCTGTCCGCGGTTCTTTAATACTACAAACTATACTTAATGTTGGCTCTGTCATGAAGGGGTCGATCCAAGCTGTGTTGGAGTCGAGTACCATCATCATGTCTGATTCGTTGATGCTTTTCCAACCCCGAATGCTGGAACCGTCAAAGGGTACGCCATCTGAGAAGGAACTTTCATCGATTTGGTCATGGTACATAGTTAAATGTTGCCAAGTACCTAGTGTATCGATGAATTTCAGATCAATCATCTGAATTTTTTGGTCTTGAATCATCTTCAAGACTTCTTGTGGGGTTGTCATTTTTACTCCTTCTCTACCAATTTCCTAAAGTAAAACTAGAATCTTCCAAAGCATCCTCACCCAGATGATCTGAATTAAGTTGTTGATGACACACTTGGAATATCATAAATCCTGGACATTAAAGAATTTTGTAGTTTTTGTTACAGCTTATCTGGATTACAGGTTATATTAACCTTTTCCGGAACATCTGCACAAAACTTAAACTTCATCTCATCAGGGGTCAACTTTGGCATAAAATCCTTAATTAGCGGGTAATCTGTTTTTGTGCGGCATTTTATTTTAATTAGAATGGCACAAAAATTTACCGGTGCATGACTGCAACCAAATTAATATCAAAAGATAGCATTTATTGGGAGAAGAAAGAATGCGTGATGCAGTAACAACCTTGATTAAGAATTATGACGTTGCTGGAAGGTATTTTGACCGGAATGCGATCGACAGTTTAAAATCTTACTTTGAAAGTGGTACGGCACGGGTACAAGCTGCTGCTGCGATTAACTCTAATGCGGCGGCCTTGGTTAAACAAGCTGGTTCTAAGTTGTTTGAAGAACAACCAGAGTTGATTCGTCCCGGCGGAAATGCTTATACAACCCGTCGTTATGCGGCTTGTCTGCGGGATATGGATTATTATCTGCGCTATGCTACTTATGCCCTGGTTGCAGGTAACATGAATGTTTTAGATGAGCGGGTACTCCAAGGACTGCGGGAAACTTATAATTCTTTGGGTGTACCTATTAGCCCTACGGTTTTTGGTATCCAGATTCTCAAGGGTTTGGTTAAGGAACAAGTTGCAGCTGCTGGTATTGCTGATACTAGCTTTGTTGATGAACCTTTTGATTATATGACTCGTGAGTTGAGCGAGCAGGATGTTTAGAAATTAATTTTTGAATCAGGGATAATATAACCACCGCACTTTGGCTTTTTTGACAAGGTGCGTTTATTGTTTTTAATGTGACATGAGAACCCAAATTTACAATGATTTAGGAGAGTTAATTTAATTGGTGAAGCAGCGACTTGATACGCTATTAGTAGAGTTAAATTTATGTAGTTCCCGCGCTTTAGCACAGCGCTTAATTCAAGCAGGGGAAGTAACGGTTAATCAGCAGATGGTAGATAAACCAGGGACGGAGGTTGATACTACTGCGGAAATTAAGGTAAAACAGCGATCGCGTTTTGTGTCTCGCGGTGGGGAAAAACTGGCTAAAGCTTTAGAATTATTTACAATCCCCGTGGAGGGTCGCATCTGTTTAGATGGGGGTATTTCTACCGGTGGTTTTACTGATTGTTTACTCCAAGCTGGGGCGAAAAAAGTTTACGGTATAGATGTGGGTTATGGTCAAGTTGACTGGGGTTTAAGAAATGACCCGCGGGTGATATTAAAAGAACGTACTAATTTACGTCATCTTACACCCGCAGAGTTATATACTGATGAGCAAATACCTGATCTGGCGGTGGTGGATGTATCGTTTATCTCCCTAACCAAGGTTTTACCAGCTTTGTGGAAATTAACCCAATGTCCCCGGGATGTAGTATTACTAGTTAAGCCACAGTTCGAGGTGGGAAAATCCCGTGTAGGTAAAAAGGGTGTTGTCAGGAACCCTGATGACCAAGCTGATGCTGTTTTCCAGGTGTTACAAGTGGGTTCTCAATTGGGATGGAAGTATCAGGGCTTAACTTGGTCGCCTATTACCGGCCCAGCTGGTAATATTGAGTATCTTCTCTGGTTAGGAATGGATGGGGAAACACCACCGCCTGATTTAGATATAATTCAGCAAATGACAAAATCAGCCATGGTAGATTTTCGGAGAGTTTAAACGTCGTAAATAAGACACTCTAGTGCGTCTGGATGTTTTTCACAGTAGGTTTCTAGAGCAGTTTTGCGGTGTCGTTGAGCTTGTTGCTGATGGGCTTTTTCTGCTTGTAGTTCTTCGACGATATCCCACGCTACAGCACAGCTGGCGGAATTGTCTCCTTGAGTTTCGCAGGTTTGACGAGCTTCCACAATAGATTCTAGGATAGCTTCATCTAGGGTTTTATTGCCGGAGTTAACAGCAGATTGAACAGCTTCTAGGGATGTTGTCATGATATTTTCACCTTGATTGATGAATATTGACTGTTAGCTTTATAGGACTTCAAAAGCTTATATTTCTAGTGTAGATAAGCTGATGAAAATGGTTTGGTAGTGAATCCCCGTCTGGAGGTAAAAAGCCAAAAATATCAAAAGAAATTTTGACGATGGCTCTAGTTTTTTTGCCTTCGTTTTTATTTCTGTTGTTTCCTCAATTTTGCACCCAAAATTCTCAAGTCAAGAATCACCGATAGCGTAGGGTGGCGTAAGCCATACTTTTAGGTGGGTGAGTATGTCAATATTTTGTTGCTAGTTCTTGTTGTAGGCGGTAGAGAATTGTATTGTGGTCAACCTGAGATAGAATTTCTTCAATTACTGTGCTAGCTCCTAATTCTCCCCAAGTACAACCTTTTTCTAAGTAGACTTGAGCGGCTTTACCTACTGTGTATGCACCATAACCCGCAATACCAGATTGAGCGATCGCAGTTCCAGCATAAGCTGTAATATTGAGGGGATTTTCACCACTAGCGATCGCCGCTGTGGTTTTACCTAAACCCACCATCATACTACTGGCGATTTCTCCTAACAGCAACCCACCGGAACTTAAGAAAATGGTCTTTAAGATTTTGCTGGCTTCGTAGCTAGTCATGGGTAAGCCATACAACCTTGCTAGAGAACGAATTAAAACTAAATCAGCGATCGCACCACAGATAACATCCAAAACTGGTACAGGATTTAATCCTACTGCCAAAGCCTTATATTTAGTGAATTTCCAAATAATATCTTCAGCTTCTTGGTTGCGGAATTCCATAGTTTTTTCAGCCATGGTTGCTGATGCATCCCGAGCTTGAATCAGTGCATTTAGAGCTAGAAGCGATCGACCTTCCCGATTGAGAATAGATAAAATTGTCTGTTGTAGTTCCTCCACCAGGGGGGGTGGTGTTTCCCACTCATAGGTCACCCGACCATCTGGCCATTCTACCCGCACTTCTAGGGGTGCTGGTTCCGCGGACACCATAACAATTTCATCTGGTAGTAAAGGCGGTGCTTGGGGGTATCCTGCGCCTAGCTGTTGCAAATTGTGATAGATTGCTGTGCGGTCTGTTTCTGGATATAAATCTATTTTATTAAATACTAAAATCAGGGGTTTTTGTGCTTGTCTTAGCTCTAATAATGCGCGATACTCAAGGCGCGTAATATCACCTGAAACCACAAACAAAATTAAATCAGCTTGTTTGCTTACTTCTCGCGCCATTGTTTCCCGTGCTTCCCCCGCAATTTCATTGAGTCCAGGCGTATCAATTAACTCAACTAATACCTTACCTCCCGGTTGCCAACGCACAGAACGCGGCCACTGAGTTACACCGTTGAGCGGTCCTGTTTGCAGGATTTTCGCCCCCAGTAAAGCGTTTAATACTGCTGACTTACCCCGACTCACCAAACCAAAGGCTGCAATTCTAATCACATTCGAGTCTAGTTTGCTCAGGGTAGAGTTTAAGGTTTCTAATTCTGGTTTGAGCAACCCCAGTAATTCTGGGTGGGAGCTAAACTTTCCCGACTGGCGATAGCTTCCGTGGCGTAGCCCTAGATGTCCATACCAAGATAGTGCTTGTCTAAGACTAGCACGGGCGCGGTTTAAGTGAGTTTCTTGGAGATTACGCACAAGGTAAGCTTAGGTATGGGAAATGGGGGCAAAAAGCTAGATTCTATCTACCATTTTACCATTGAAAATAGGTTAATGATATTTTTATTGTAAATTGTAACAACACCATGATATGGTGAGAGCAAATAAATCAAAGTCCTTTCCATTGTTCAGTAGTCAGCAGGTCGGAGTAATCTCCCAGGTCGCAATCTCTACAGCTACGCCACGCAAGCTATCGGTAGTTCATATATCTGGCATTGTCCACCCTAAAATTTAGCTTTAGCCTTTGGGTAATTAGAAGTATTTCAAGCTAGTTACAGCAGAAAACCAAAGTAACTGTAATTCCTTTTGGATGTAGGACTCAATCAGTTAAGCCTGGAGATTTGGCTTTTTGTGAGTTGATCCGAGCTATTTACCTGGTCAGCATTTCCCCACAGAGGTAGGTTATTGGGAGTGCGCCAAAATACTGGTAATTTATTTGATATGAATAACAACCCTAGGAGGAAATTTGAAGGTATCAATTTTGCGGCGAGAGTGGTTTTCTAACACTCGACAGGATATCATGGCGGGGGCCGTTGTGGGACTAGCTTTGATTCCAGAAGCGATCGCCTTTTCCATTATCGCCGGGGTTGATCCCAAAGTCGGGCTTTACACCTCATTTATTATTGCCGTGATCACCGCCTTTTTAGGAGGTAGACCGGGGTCAATTTCCGCGGCCACGGGCGCAATGGCGCTATTAATGATTGATTTAGTCAAAGATCATGGCTTACAGTATTTATTCGCCGCCACCCTCTTAACCGGGGTGTTTCAAGTTGTGTTTGGCGTGCTCAAACTGGGTCGCCAAATGAAATTTGTACCCAGAGCGGTAATGATTGGCTATATTAACGCCTTAGCGGTGTTAATTTTCCTGGCCCAGTTACCCCAACTCACCAACGTTCCCCCCACAGTATATATATTAACCCTCCTGTCTTTGGTAATTATTTACATTTTACCCCGCTTTACCAAAGCAGTACCCTCCCCCTTAGTAGCTTTAGCAGTGATGACGATCGCCGCCATGGCGCTAAAACTAGAAGTTCCCACAGTGGGGGATATGGGAGAACTACCCAAGAGTTTACCCTTGTTTGCTTTACCCCAAGTCCCCTGGAACCTGGAAACCTTAAAGATTATTTTGCCCTATTCCCTCACCTTAGCGATCGTGGGTTTATTAGCTTCCTTCCTGACTGCTGCTTTAGTGGATGAACTCACAGATACACCCAGCGATAAAAACCAAGAAGCTAAAGGACAAGGTATTGCTAATATCGTCACTGCCTTCTTTGGCGGCATGGCAGGATGTGGGATGATTGGACAATCGGTAATTAATGTCCAGTCTGGTGGTAGGGGGAGACTCTCCACCCTTGCGGCCGGAGTTTTCCTATTAATTGCTATTTTATTTTTACAGGATTGGGTCAGACAAATGCCCATGGCTGCATTGGTAGCCGTAATGATTATGGTGTCTATTGGTACGTTTCGCTGGTCATCCTTTCAGAATATTCGCCGCATCCCCACCACGGAAACTGCGGTCATGTTAACCACAATGTTTGTGACTATTTTTACCCGAAACTTTGCCCTGGGGGTAGTTACCGGTATCGTCATGAGTACTTTATTCTTCTCTAACAAAATTGCTCAGTTAGTGTTTGTGGATAAAGTGCTGAGTGAGGACGGTTCCCATTGCACATATAAGGTAGCTGGTCAAATTTTCTTTTTATCACGAGATGAATTTCTCGCTGCTTTTGATTTTACCGAACTAGTGGAGCGGGTGACTATTGATCTGACTCATGCTCACCTGTGGGACCAAGGAGCAGTGGAGGTACTTGATAGAGCAGTGCTGAAATTTCGCCGTAATGGTGCAGATGTGGAAGTCCTAGGACTAAATGAAGCTAGTGCAACCTTGCTGAATAAATTGGCTATGTATCCTAAAGCCGATGGTTTGAACAAACAATAGTATTTTAACAGCATCATGAAAAATATTTTACTTTGTACCGATGGCTCGTTTTTTGCAGAAAATGTTTATAAATATGGTGCTTGGTTTGCTCTCAAGTTTGGTTGTCACATTAATGTTTTATTTGTGACTGATATTCGTAGCCAACAAGTAGCTTCTACTGGTAACCTCAGTGGTACTATTGGACTAGGGAGCGCTGAAAACTTATTGCATGAGCTGGTCAATTTAGAACATCAAAAAGCCAAGCTGAATAATCAACGCGCTAGATTGATTTTACAAAATGCTGCGGCAATTCTCAAAGCTGAAGGTGTCACAGATGTCCAGTTAACCAATAAAACGGGGTTTTTGGTAGATTGTTTTGATGAGTTTGAGAAAGATGCAGATTTGATTGTTTTGGGGAAACGGGGAGAAGGTGCAGAATTTGCTTCTGGTCATTTAGGGGCTAATATAGATCGCATTGTGCGCAGTAGTACTAAACCATGCTTAGTTACACCGCAGGAATTTAAACCAATTTCCCGCCTGTTAGTGGCTTATGATGGTAGTGTTACGGGTAACAATATTCTCCAATTTTTAGCCGCTTATCCTGTATTGAAAGATTTAGAAATTCATTTGCTGACTGTGGCTAAAACTGGGAAGCTGGAAACGGCAACTCAAACACAACATCAAGGTAAGCTATATTTGCAAACCGTTGGATATGAGCCAGTTTGTAGTGTTTTAGAGGGTGACCCAGAAACGGTTATCACTAATTATATTCACCAAGCAGATATTAGTTTTTTGCTCATGGGCGCTTACGGTCACAGTCGCATTCGCCATTTAGTCATTGGGAGTACCACCGCTCAACTGCTCAGAAGTACCAAGATTCCTCTATTGTTATTCCGTTAGCTGACTGCGCTGTATTCCCACGCTTCTCAGCGGATGTTTGTCAAGTCATGATTAGTGTATCGAATATTCTTTTACCCCACCCTAACCCTCCCCTTGTAAGGGGAGGGGACTGGATTTGATTGTTTGGGTTCCCCATTCCCCATTCCCCATTCCCCGTTCCCTGTTCCCTGTTCCCTGTTCCCTGTTCCCTAAGATAAAAATTACCTGTTTAATAGTTTCCAAACAACCTCTAAGCGTGGGTTGTTTGACTATCTCAAAAAAAGCTTTAATTTCAGGCTTTCTCGGTTGTGGGAGGGAGCGCAATGGGACTTAATTCTAGTTCTGGGTGGTCTCCCTTAACTTGGTCTAGGTTCCACTGGTTTTTAAACAACAGTACGGGACGCTCCCAACGGTCTTTCACCACAAAGGTGTTAAATAAACGCCCGACTTTATCCAAAATATCCCAACCTCCAGTTACCCAACGCGCTACTGAATAAGGTAAAGCTTCTAAGTAGGTCTCCACTCCGTACTCATTGACTAGACGAAACTGCACTACTTCAAACTGCAGTTGACCAACGGCTGCTAAAATGGGGTTACGTTTGCTTTCATCTGTGGAGTGTAAAATTTGTACGGCTCCCTCTTCTTGTAGTTCTGTTACTCCTTTATTAAAATTCTTATATTTCGTTGGGTCGGCATTCCTCAAGTAAGCAAATAGTTCTGGGGAGAAGGAGGGTATACTGGGATAAATCAACTTTTCGCCCATGTAAACAGTGTCTCCAATGGCAAATGTCCCCGGGTTATTTAAACCTACTACGTCCCCTGGATATGCTACCTCTACTGTGTCTCTTTCTTGGGCGAATAACTTCTGAGGGTGGGAAAGGCGCACTGTTTTACCTGTGCGCGCATGGTTAACTACCATATCTTTTTCAAATTTACCAGAACACACCCTTAAAAAGGCAATGCGATCGCGGTGTTTGGGGTCCATGTTAGCTTGTAATTTGAAGACAAAGCCAGAAAACTCTGGATATGTCGGGTCAATTTTACCTTTGTTACTTTCATGGGGGGTGGGTTTGAGTCCATATTCTAAAAAGGACTTGAGAAACAATTCTACCCCAAAGTTATTCATTGCACTGCCAAAAAACACCGGGGTCATTTGACCTCGATGCACTGCTTCTAGGTCTAGGGTTGGTCCCAAACTATCCAAAATCTCTAATTCTTCTTGCAGTTGGTGATACAAATTTTCACCTACAAGGGACTCAATTCTGGGGTCATTGGCGGCGATAATAGTATCTGTGGCTTTTTTTGTACCATGGTCGCCACTCTTTTGAAACAGATGTACTTGCTGGTGTTGACGGTCAAAAATCCCTTGAAATTGGTCTCCTGTGCCAATTGGCCAATTAATTACATAGGTTGACAGTCCCAATTCCCGCTCAATTTCATCAATGAGTTCTAAAGGCGACATACTGGGACGGTCTAGTTTATTAATAAATGTAAAGATAGGTAGGGAACGCAGTCGGCAAACTTCAAATAATTTGCGGGTTTGGGTTTCTAGCCCCTTGGCTGCATCAATGAGCATGACTGCATTATCCGCAGCTGCCAAGGTTCTGTAAGTATCTTCACTGAAATCTTGGTGTCCTGGTGTGTCTAAAAGATTGAGAAGAGAATTTTGATACTCAAATTGTAATACTGTGGAGGTGATGGAAATCCCTCTTTGTTGCTCCATGGCCATCCAGTCTGAGGTGGCGTGGCGTTGGGAACGACGAGCTTTGACGGAGCCAGCTTGTTGAATTGCTCCCCCGTAGAGTAGGAGTTTCTCGGTGAGTGTGGTTTTACCCGCGTCTGGGTGAGAGATAATCGCAAAGTTGCGCCGGCGTTCTATTTCTTGCGGGGCGATCGCATCCCGTAATTCTGTTTGCATAAGTTGAAAATTTTCACCCACTGCTCTATTGTCAAACCGATGTAGTCTATCTTCAGACAAGCTGTATGATCATGCAAGACAAGCAATCATTAGAGCAGTCCTATGGTGGCCACTGATCACCAATTTTGATGCTAAATAACCTAATTTTTTTCAAGCTACAAAGCTGCACGGCTGAAAGACAAAAAGTTTTTACATTTTCCTTTTCTGATTATACAACTAAATCCACTGTTTTCACTTCCCCAGTCCCAGGAAGAAACTACCACCAAATGCGATCGCCATGTTCATCTAGCCTTGCTGCGCGAATCACATCAGAAATTTCTTCTGCGTCTTTGACATGGTGGAGTGCTTTCTTTGTGCCATCAGGATACTCTACCACAAAGTACGTTGGGACTGTAATCTGGTCGCCTGTGATATCTGGCACATTTACGGCTATCTGTTGGGCTTTTTCCTCTAGGGTTTTAGACTCGTCTATAACATCCCCTGGGTTGGCGGTTAAGTTTCTTTCTTTGACTGTTGCTGCTGCGTCTTGATCGTCGTCACTGACTGGCTGATCTAGATTGTTGAGTTTCTTAGTCATGATGTTTTACCTTGGGGAAAATTTATACATCTACTAAGAACAATCTAAAAAATTATCCCTGTGATGAGTTCCTTCTCTAGAGGGAGAAAAACACAAAAAACAGGTTATTCGGCGCAGTTGACAATTAAGTGTGTGAGGGCATCAATCAGGCGATCGCCTTCCATGGGTATAATGTCTTTACCATGCATAATTTCTTGAGTAGTCACGAAGTGGACTAAGGAGCCAATGAGAATTCTGGCTGTGGCTTCGGGGTCAGGTATTTTTAATTCCGGGTGAGCTGCTAAATATTTACTGATGGTCTCTATGGCTGGTTTAGCGATGCTGTAAATAAAAACCTGGGCTAACTCGGGAAACCGCGCCGACTCCCCCATTAACAGCCGCTCAAATGACTGATATTCTTTATCTTTGACCATCTGCTCTAAGGCGGTCACTGCTAACCGCCGTAGGACAACATAGGGTTCTCCATGTAAGGGTTGTGACCCCAATATGGAGTAAAACCTTTTTCTGGCTAATTTCTCAATTAATGCTTTAAATAATCCTTTTTTATCTTGAAAGTAACTGTATACTGTTGCTTTAGAAACTCCTGCTGCTTCTGCTACCCTATCCATACTCGCTGCTGCATACCCACGAGCTAAAAATTCTTGCATCGCCCCTTGCAAAATTTTTTCCATTTTCTCTACTGAGTTCGAGCGGTCAGTTTCTCCACCTTTTGGGCGTATCATGTGCCAATAGTCCTTAACATTATCAATATTTTCACACTTTTGTTAGTAATCCCTTGACTAAACTACTCGGTTTAGTATAATTCTATTATAGAACTAAACCGTTTAGTTTTGTATTTTGGAGTTCATTCTGGGGATTATGTAACCATAGCAGCGATTCCTAGTCTACAGAGGAAAAATGTAGGTAATGACCACAAAGAAACTATCTATCTCTCGTGTACAGACTAATACCTCAGTGAAAATTTTGAGTTAGTGGAGTGGAAAGCCATGATTATGTCCAAAATTCACCGGACAGTATCACATCTATTTTCTCTGGTGAGTGATAAAAGAGAGTTAGGCGGGACATTTACCAAAATAGGATTTTTTCTGATTTGAATCAGCGTATTTGGAATTGCTTAAAAGGTATGCTATTGTGCAAAACTCAAAGCTAGATCGAGCCATATCCTCCCCATCGATTTTACGTCCGCCCCTTGTTATAGCCATTATTGTATCTTTAACTGTAATCGGTACTAGTGTTTATACGGTATTTAAATTCCAGGATAAATTAAATCAAAATGAGTCCAGCCCAGCAGCAATAATCCCTGAGTTAACAACCGTAACAGCACTAGGACGCATCGAACCAAAAGGACAAGTGATTAAAATTTCTGCTACCATGTTGCCGGAAGGAAGTCGGGTAGAAGAACTTTTAGTCACAGAGGGCGACAGGGTAAAAGCAGGGCAGGTGATAGCGATTTTAGACAGCCGCGATCGCCTGTTGGCGGCCTTGCAAGAGGCTGAGGAACAAGTGAAAGTAGAACAGGCGAACTTAAAGCGCATCAAAGCAGGTGCTAGACGTGGAGAAATTTTAGCACAACAAGCGATAATTGCCGGCTTAGAGGCAGAACGCCAAGGTGATATTGCAGCCCAAGAAACCACTGTAGCCCGATGGCTGGCGGAAGTGGGGAATGCGGCGATAGAAAACCAAAGATATGAAGAACTGTATAAACAAGGGGCAATATCAGCCTCCCAAAGAGACAGCAAGAGCTTAAAACTGGAAACAGCCCAGAAAAATTTACAAGCAGCACAAACACAGTTAACTCGCACTCAGTTAACTAGCCAGGAAAAAATTAACGCAGCTAGAGCAACACTTAATAGCATAACTGAAGTGCCACAGGTGGATATCGAAGCAGCTCAAGCCGAAGTGAATCGGGCTATAGCAGTTATGAAGCGGGCCCAAATCAATCTCCAGCAGGCTTATGTGCGATCGCCTCAAGATGCACAAATATTAGAGATCCATTCCCGTCCGGGAGAATTAATTTCAAGTAACGGTATTGCTGACATTGGGCAAACCAGCCAGATGTATGTAGTTGCGGAGGTTTACGAAAGCGATATCAATAAAGTTCATCCAGGGCAGAAAGTAGAGGTATTTGGTAATTTTGTACCTATTGAACTGCAAGGGGTAGTAGATCGGATTGGCTTACAAGTGCGGCGGCAAAATCTCATTAATACAGACCCCACAAGTAATATTGATAACAGAGTCCTTGAGGTTTATATCCGACTAGATGAAACTTCCAGTCAGAAGGCTGCCAAGTTAACAAATATGCAAGTTAAGGCAGTGATTCAACTGACTAATTCGTAATTAGTTACACCAATCAGCAATGGACAGGGGGCTTAACTATGTCAATTTTCCGATTAACCCTACTCAGCACGACCTATGATGGGACTAATCCAACAACTGCGACGACGCACGCCCCTAGGATGGCTGCAACTGAGTCACGAAAAAAGCCGCCTGCTGGTAGCACTCTCAGGGATTGCTTTTGCGGATGTTTTGATGTTCATGCAGATGGGCTTTCAGACGGCGCTATATGACAGTAACACTAGACTACATCGCAGTTTACAGGCAGATATTCTTTTAACCAGTCCCCAAGCCCGTAGTATGCAAAATATGCCGACATTTTCTCGGCGGCGGCTTTATCAGGCTATGGATATACCGGGGGTGAACTCAGCAGAAGCAATGTATGTGAATAACATCATTTGGAAGAATCCCCAAACCCACCGCCAGACATCGGTACAAGTCATTGGTTTTAATCCAGATCAGCCAGTTTTTGATTTACCGGAAGTGAATCGGCAGTTACAGTCTATCAAACTACCTGATACTGTGTTATTTGACCGCAATGCTCGGGGTGATTACCAACAGGCGATCGCCAAAATTAATCAAGGTGAAAAAGTCACTACTGAAATAGAGGGGCGGACTATTACCATTAGTGGTTTATACACCGTCGGGGCTTCCTTTGGTTCTGATGGTAGCTTAATCACCAGTGATCAAAACTTTTTACGGTTGTTTTCTAGACGCCCAGCCAGCAATATCAGTTTAGGTTTGCTCAAGGTCAAACCCGGTTATGACCCGAAAAAGGTAGCAAAGGCTTTACAAGCCTACCTCAAAGATGATGTTAGGGTGATGACCCACCCAGAGTTTATTGAATTTGAAAACAATTTCTGGCGCACCAACTCCCCCATTGGCTTTATTTTTAGTTTGGGTGTATCCATGGGGTTTGCTGTGGGGGTGATTCTGGTTTATCAAGTTCTTTCTACTGATGTCAATGCCCATGTCAGGGAATATGCGACTTTTAAGGCTTTGGGATATCGCAATTACTACTTTTTAAGTGTAGTGTTTGAACAAGCTTTGATTTTAGGAGCATTGGGGTTTATTCCAGGGGTAGCAGTGTCTTTGGGACTTTACCAAATGACTCGCACCGCTACAAATCTACCTATGTATATGACCGCTGCCCGGGCTTTACAGGTGCTGGTTTTAACTATCATTATGTGTTCAATTTCTGGGGCGATCGCCACTCGTAAACTACGCTCTGCTGACCCGGCGGATATGTTTTAGATGGAACTATATAGCATTTACCCGGCTCTTAGGGAACACCGGAACACCGGAACACCGGAACACCGGAACACCGGAACAGGGGATAGGGAGCAGGGGATAGGGAACACCGGAACACCGGAACACCGGAATAGGGGATAGGGAATAGGGAATAGGGGATAGGGATATAGGGAATAGGGGATAGGGGATAAGGGAACTTGGTGTGTACTTCATAAGCATGAAAAAGGCTTGAAAAGGTAAAATTTAAAACTGCTATGCTTCCAGTCATTTCCATCCGCAATCTCGATCACTACTTTGGACAAGGTTCATTGCGTAAGCAAGTTTTATTTAATATTCATCTAGAGATTCGACGTGGTGAAATTATTATTTTGACTGGACCCTCTGGTTCGGGTAAAACTACCCTCCTGACTTTAGTGGGTGGGTTGCGTTCTCCCCAGTTTGGTAGTTTGCAGGTGTTAAACAGGGAACTTTGCGGTGCTAGTGGGGCAGAATTAGTGCGATCGCGACAGCATAACGGTTATATTTTTCAAGGGCACAATCTGCACCGTAGTTTGACAGCACTGCAAAATGTCAGAATGGGTTTGGAACTGCACAAGCATATTGGACTTGGACAGATGCAAAGCCGTTCGGTTCTGATGTTGGAGCAGGTAGGTTTAGGAAATCACCTGAATTATTATCCTGACCAATTATCGGGAGGACAGAAACAACGAGTAGCCATCGCCCGGGCTTTGGTCAGCCATCCCCCTCTAGTTTTAGCGGATGAACCGACTGCAGCTCTTGACAGTCAGTCTGGTCGGGATGTGGTCAACCTGATGCACAAACTGGCCAAGGAACAGGCTTGTACAATCCTCATGGTGACCCACGACAATCGCATTCTGGATATTGCTGATCGTATTGTGCAGATGGAAGATGGTAAACTAGTTGATACCTCTGCTGTGAAGGTAAAAATTTAACCAGATTCGCGTAATTCCCCCCTTATTTCCTGAGTGTGAGCGAATATGTATCGGTTGTCCTATTTGAGTCTTAAAAGGTGGAAACCCAACCGCCACATCATCTTGATTGGCATCTTTACATCTGCTTTAGTTGTCATCTTGGCTTTACCTCTACTTGCTTTGCAAGTACAACAGGTAACTCCCAGCAATCCTCAGCTGGGTGATACTTTATCTGTGGTAATTAACGTCACTAATCCAGAGATTGTTAGTAATCCCACTGTGTTATTAGGTAATAATTCTTATCCAGCTTTTCCCATCGACTCTGATAAATATCGGGCTTTAATTCCTACAACTCCGCTAGATCAAGCCGGCAGGATAACACTCAAGGTTACCGGGGATGGTCAAGAGCGAAACTTGGCAGTAAATTTGCGTCATCGCACCTTCCCTACACAACGGATTAATTTACCACCGGGAAGGGCCGGGGTCAAGGCCACAGAACATGAACTAGAGCGGGTAGCAGCTTTCAAAGCACTACAAACCCATCAAAAGCATTGGAATGGCCCCCTGGTGAAACCCAATGCCGGTAGGATTACTACCATTTATGGTGTCCGGCGTTACTATAATGGTGAATTTGCCGCAGATTACTACCATCGTGGGATAGACTACGCTAGTCCTACGGGTTCGCCAGTAGTGGCGCCGGCGGATGGAACAGTTGCTTTGGTAGGTACGGTATCGGCAGGGTTCCGAGTTCATGGCAACACCGTTGGTATTGACCATGGACAGGGAGTAACTAGTATTTTACTACACCTCAATAGTATTAAGGTTAAAGAGGGTGATTTTGTGACCGCTGGTCAAGTAGTTGGGACAGTGGGGTCTACCGGCGCTTCCACCGGTCCACATTTGCACTGGGGTTTATATGTCAACGGCAAATCTGTTGATCCTGTCCCTTGGCGATTTGGTGCTATTAATTAAGATAGGTAAAAAGTCAAGGCACCACGGAAACAAGGGTGCCGACTGTTAGTTTATTATATAATGAACGAACATCCTCATTACGCATTCTTAAGCAGCCATGAGAGATCGCAAGTCCCAATAAGTGTATATCTGGGGTGCCATGAAAACCAATTTCATTGCGTCCATCTGACCAAAAACCAATCCATCGGTCTCCCAAAGGACTATCGGGACCTGATGGAAATATTTTATCAGTGATGGGGTGCTGCCAAATCGGATATTTTTGCATATCCCTCACCCGGAAGGAACCTGTAGGGGTCTCCCAACCCTCTTTACCTATGGCAATGGGGTAACTGGCTATGACTTCACCTGTATGGTAAACATAGGTACGGCGATCGCTTAATTTCACCACTACTTCTATATCAGATGATTTGAGTGTAGATAACCCCTGAGAATTGGGGCTTTCTCCAGGAAGCACTGATGGTCTTTTCAGGAATGACTCATTATTTTGGGTGGTATTGCTGAGTGTATCTGATATCTCACTCACCCCGCTATTCTCGACCACCGGTTGCTGAGTGGATTTATTCCCCAGCGCCAATTCCCTCAGTATAGTGTCATTCATAATACTTCCATAGGCAGGTTCCATGGGGCTGTGAATTTTTGTTAGCCGCCAATGGACAGCCAGTGATAAAATGGCAGTGCCAAAACACATAAACATAACTATACGCGCCACAGATTCATTTCTTACCATTGCCATCGCTTATTGTTTATCTTGAACATCTTCAGGGGAATAAATGGTTTTTGAGTATGTCTCAAATTATCAATAATTTATCAGCACTTATCTGTTCTGTTTTGACATACTTATTATGTTTGTCAAGGTTTTGATAGCATTTCCCATGCTCGTTCAGTAAACATCCCAAAAATTGTGCTAAAAAGTCAGGTTTTTCGTACATTTGACCATATTAACAGAACTGAGCTTCAATATATTTTTCAATATATTTACACAAAGCCTCAAAATTTTGGCTAAAAACAGACCTTGACTTGATCTGTTGATGTCCTAATTTGAGATACTACCATGTACCAGTTAGAGATCCGTCACTGTTTCCCGGAACATTGCGCCCATTAGCTTGTCTAATAGGTAGGGATGATTTAAAGTTCAGTACGATCTATGAGCCAATCGATTAGTGTATCCTGGTCAACTGTGGATGCCAGATACCCGGAAGCATCGGTGCTTGACAAACTCTCTAATCACGATCTAATTTTACGCTGTCAAACTGGACTGCGTCCAGATCGGGCTGCATTTGCAGAGCTATTGAAGCGCTATCAAAGTCAAGTTGAGCGAACTTTATACCACCTGGCTCCAGATTGGACTGACAGGGCTGATTTGGCTCAAGAAGTGTGGATTCGAGTCTATCGAAATATTAGCCGATTACAAGACCCCGTGAAGTTTCGGGGCTGGTTAAGTCGGATTGCTACGAACTTGTTTTATGACGAGTTGCGTAAACGGAAGCGGGTAACTACTCCGTTGTCATTGGATGCTCCCCGTATACTGGACGATGGCCAGATGGATTGGGAAATTCCAGGTGATACCCCAGGACCTGAGGAAGTCCTGACAACTAGGGAGTTTTACGAGCAACTGCGAGAGGCGATCGCGGATTTACCAGAGGTATTTCGGACGACTATTATTCTCAGAGAAATCGAAGGGATGACCTATGAAGAAATTGCCGAAATCACCGGTGTTTCTTTGGGCACTGTTAAATCCAGAATCGCTAGAGCTAGATCCAGATTACAAACTCAGTTGCAAAATTATCTAGATGCTTAATTTACAAAACATCCTCTTAGGGACTTGTCAATAAATGTGTTTCTCGGCTAATGGCAAAGTTTCAACATTCCCCCTCCCATAAGGCCTAATTTGATGAATTAATTCAGATTTTTTATGCTTTTGCCCGCATATGAATGGGTCATAATGCTACAATGGAAAGTAATTCTTCATTTGATAACCGTGACCTGTGGATCCATCTTCAAGATGTGTCAGATGGTACAGGTCACCGTACTAACGAATCAACGGGTGCTATGGATATGGTGGAGCGCGATCGCTTCGAGTTATTAAGTGCTTACCTCGATGGAGAGGTAACAGCTGCCGAAAGTAGGCAAGTGGAAGAATGGCTGGAAAACGATGCCTCTGTCCAATGCCTGTATACCCGGTTACTAAATCTCCGGCAAGGTCTGCGGAGTATACCAGTACCAGCAGTTCAGCAATCATCAGAAGTCACAGCCCACCAAGTGTTAAAGCGTGTGCAGCACCGGCGTTTGCGTCTAATTCTGGGGATGGGAGGAACTGCTGTGGCGGCTTGTATACTCTCTGCTGTATCAACCTTGCTACCCGGTGGTAAACTGAACACACCACAACTGGTGCAAAAACTACCAGCAGGGTCTACACAAGACACTATGGAGTCTCTGGTGGCTATTTCCCCCCTGATGGTGGCGTTAAATAACCCAGTCATCGAAATTCCCAAAGCTGTAATGGCTTCCCCAGAAAACTCTCTGAATTTCGAGCCTCCTCTGGGGCAAAAATAACCACACATTAATTCATCCAACTGCGTTATCAACTATAATGGCTAAATGAGAGCCAAAATTGAAAATACAATCCTCTTGATTCACCACAATTTTAAATGGGGCGTACAACATATTAAGAAAAGCAGTCCTGAACGCTTTTGCAGACGGGATAGAGGGGTTAGGAGTAACTCCAATCAGGTTTACCCCTGGTAAAGTGACTTTGTAGATTTGTCTATAATTTCACAAACTCT
>NZ_JAQMUH010000010.1:0-53277 GCF_028331025.1 Anabaenopsis arnoldii
TAATTGGGATGCGAGATGTACGTGATTACAAGGTAGCTTCTGGCGGTAGTGATAGATTAAATACCTCTAGCGCCTTTAATATCAAGGTGCGGTCTCTGACTTTAAATAATTTCACTTTAGAAGATGTGAAAAGTCTGTATGAGCAACACACCCAAGCCACAGAACAAATATTTACCCCCGAAGCCATTAACCACGCCTACGATTTAACCCAGGGTCAACCTTGGTTAGTCAATGCTTTAGCTCAGGAAGTTACAGAGTATTTAGCAGAAGACGTAAATATCCCCATCACAGTAGACTTAATCAATCAAGCCAAAGATATACTAATTCAAAGGCAAGACACCCACTTAGACAGTTTAGCAGAGCGACTGCGGGAAGATAGGGTAAAAGCCATTATAGAACCTATTTTATCTGGGGAAGAATTACCCAACACCCCAGAAGACGATCGCCGTTATCTGTTAGATTTAGGTTTAGTGATTCGCAGTAAAGAAGGTGGGTTAAAGGTAGCTAACCCCATCTATCAAGAGGTCATCCCCAAGGTGTTATCCCAGGGTACTCAAGATAGTTTACCCATGATTCAACCTAGTTGGTTAACACCCACAGGGGAGTTAAACCCCCAAATCCTATTAGAAACCTTTTTAGACTTTTGGCGACAACACGGAGAACCATTATTTAAAAGTACCCCTTACCCAGAAATTGCGCCACATTTAGTATTAATGGCATTTTTACACCGCGTGGTTAATGGTGGTGGTAGCTTAGAGCGGGAATACGCCATTGGCTCCGGGAGGATGGATATATGTCTGCGTTATGGGGATGTAGTCTTAGGGATGGAATTAAAAGTATGGAAACAGGGTAAACCCGACCCCTTACAGCAAGGATTGGTACAATTAGATAAGTATTTATCAGGACTCAATCTAGATACGGGATGGTTAATCATATTTGACCGTCGCCCCGATTTACCCCCCATCAGCGATCGCACTACCACCGAAATAGCTCTAAGTCCCAAGGGGAGAAATATTACAGTCATTCGGGGGTAGGTTTAGATTTGTTGACGGTGGTCGGTGAGCGGAGTCGATAGCGATAGCGTGGCGTTAGCCATACCGTTGACGGTTGACGGTTGACGGTTGACGGTTGACGGTTGACGGTGAAAGACAAGAGCACGAATAGCGCGATTGTAGTAAGCATTAGCATAATTAGGATCAATCGCAATGGCTTTGTTATAATCAGCCAGCGCTAAATCCCATTTCTGCTGGTTATAGTAAACAAGACCGCGATTGTAGTAAGCTTCAGCATAATTAGGATTAAGTTTAATAGCTTGGGTGTAATCAGCCAGAGCTAAATCCCCATGGTAAAGAATACCGCGATTGTAGTAAGCTTCAGCATAATTAGGATCAATCGCAATGGCTTTGGTGTAATCAGCCAGAGCTAAATCCCGTTTCTGTTGGTAATGGTAAAGAATACCGCGATTGTTGTAAGCCTCAGCATAATTAGGATTAAGTCTAATAGCTTGGTTATAATCATCCAGCGCTAAATCCCATTTCTGCTGGTTATGGTAAACAAGACCGCGATTGTAGTAAGCCTCAGCATAATTAGGATTAATTGCAATAGCTTGGTTATAATCAGCCAGAGCTAAATCCCATTTCTGCTGGTTACGGTAAACAAGACCGCGATTGATATAAGCTTCAAAGGTCAAGGTTTCTTCTAGGTCATTGGGCGATCGCCACAGTTTGATAATGCTGTTGGGATTAGTGAGAAATAAACCATAACGCGTATAAGCATAAATCTGAGTTGCTATTAATCCCACTATGGCGCTAGTAGCTAATAATATTTTTACCCTATGGGGATTAGGTGCGGGAGTGGTTACAGGTTGGCTCTGGGGTGCAGTTGTCTTCACCGAAGTAGTAGAAAATGCCCCAAGCCACAGTTTGATAGTCTTGTCCTTACTCCCACTAGCCAGGGTTTGACCATCCGGGCTGAATGCTACAGACCAAACCGAGCTAGAATGACCGGTGAGGGTGTGGCGAACCTTACCTGTGGTCACATCCCACAGTTTGATAGTCTTGTCATTACTCCCACTAGCGAGGGTTTGACCATCCGGGCTGAATCCTACAGACCAAACCCAGTCAGAATGACCGGTGAGGGTGTGGCGAACCTTACCTGTGGTCACATCCCACAGTTTGATTGTGTTGTCATCACTCCCACTAGCCAGGGTTTGACCATCCTGGCTGAATCCTACAGAATTAACCGAGTTAGAATGACCGGTGAAGGTGTGGCGAACCTTACCTGTGGTCACATCCCAGAGTTTGATAGTGTTGTCATCACTCCCACTAGCCAGGGTTTGACCATCTGGGCTGAATCCTACAGACCTAACCAGGCTAGAATGACCGGTGAAGGTGTGGCGAACCTTACCTGTGTTCACATCCCACAGTTTGATAGTCTTGTCATCACTCCCACTAGCCAGGGTTTGACCATCCTGGCTGAATCCTACAGACCGAACCCAGTCAGAATGACCAGTGAAGGTGCGGCGAACCTTACCTGTCTGCACATCCCAGAGTTTGATAGTGTTGTCCCCACTCCCACTAGCCAGGGTTTGACCATCTGGGCTGAATGCTACAGACCTAACCCAGTTAGAATGACCAGTGAGGGTGTGTAGCTCTCTACCTGTCCTCACATCCCACAGTTTGATAGTCTTGTCATAACTCCCACTAGCTAGGGTTTGACCATCGGGGCTGAATCTTACAGAATAAACATAGCTAGAATGACCGGTGAGGGTTCTGGGTGAAAAGTTACCACTGGGTGAAGTTGTAACTTTTACTGATGGGGATGTTTGAGTCGTTCCACTGGTTACAGGTTGGCGCTGGGGTGCATAATTAGGAGGAGGGGGCTGGACTCTCACCCTCCCCGGAAAAATCTCAACGCCAATTTTACTAACGCGATCGCACCAATAGCAGCTACCATAACTTTGGCTATAGTAATGACTGTCAATCTGCTTACAGAGTATTAAACTTTGACTAGCAACTCTTAAGGCCTGGAACCATTCCTCGGCACTGGGGCGTAAATCAGGATTTTTATACCCATCATTAAAGCATCTGAGAAAACAACTTTTTACCTGTGGATGGAGAATTTCTAGGGGTATGGTTCTATCTACGGGTTCTAGTAACTGATGGTGAGAATATAGCCATATACCCCGACGGATATATTCACCGGGTTCTGGCGGTTCCCCTGCACCTTTCCACCTCCCTGCATACAGACTTTGACCACTGAATAATAACTGATATATAATCAATCATCCCCAAGCGAAATCGGTCATGGATTTCCGTTTGCTCAATGGTTGCAAAGTCCTGACCAATTAACTCCGGTGGTGTGTACTCAGGGGTTCCCACCAAACAACGGTAAACTTTACCAGTTTCAGGATGACGCACCTGAAAAGAATCTGTATCAATAATTGAAGGTAAAGCCTGATCATTGACTAAAATATTTTGCGGCTTAATATCACCTAATACATACCCTTTTTCGTGTAATGCCCCTATAATTGAGGCAATATTCCGGGCTGTGTAATGGAGAAACCGCCAATCAGCGGGTAGTTTACATATTTTGTTGCGACGTGTGGGGTTGTACACATCATAAATTTCTTTTCCCCCCCGAATTTCCCCCATTAAGAACCCCACCAAATCACCCTGAGCATTTTTGAGGACTGACCGAGGCCAAGCGAAAGAAATATGATTAATGTGGCGATTTGGATCAGGGGGTGGATAGTCGAGCATCACCGCTAACTTTTGCATTCGTTCCGGTGTGGACTGGTGATAAATTTTAGCTAAATAACCACTGTGATCAGTCCGCCAAACTTTAGCCTCACCACTATTAGCCAGTTCAGTCAGGAGATTAATTGATTTACCGGTACTAGCACAAATTAGACGGGTCATAAGAGGAGTTACTTGGATGGCTGGGTTAATCAAGACAGCCACAAATACGGGATTCTTTACGAAAATCTCAGCCTAGCTTTTCTAGTTCCGTGAGCTTGTTGATATTCCAGGGAAGGATCTGCCTAATCGTCAACATAATCAAATACATGATCTTCGAGTCACACAGATCCCCGACTTCTGGACAAATTATATGAGATTATTTCAATTATGTAAGAAGTCGGGGATCTTACGCCCCCTCCAAAGATACCCCATAGCACCAACCAACCTAATATATTCTCTCACCCCGTCAGCCAAGTTTGACAGCTCGTCTTTTGACAAATCCCAGAACTTACGGTAAGTTTCCGCACTAGAAGAGTGCCTGCGGAATTTATCATAATGCTAGATTTGTCACTGATCACCATCCTGGGGTTACTGGGCAGTTTTGGGCATTGCTTTGGGATGTGTGGCCCTTTAACCGTGGCCTTTTCCCTATCTCAGCAGCCAAGAACAGGAGCAACAGTTTCCCCCCAACTGACACCAGAAAAAAAAATACCCAATACCTGGCGACAACAATTAAAATTTCATTTCCTGTTAAACTTAGGGCGAATGTTCAGCTATGCCCTAGTTGGTGCTGGTATAGGGTCTCTGGGTTCTGTCTTACTCCAAGGTGGTCAGTTTGCCGGTGTAGGTAGTGATTTCCGGCGTTGGATGGCAATTATTACCGGATTAATGCTGATTTGGTTTGGTTTAGGACAAGTAACACCGGATTTACTACCGCGCATCCCCGTATTACATCCGTTACTCAAAGGAAGTTTACATGAGCGTCTGAGTCTAGGGATGCTGCAACTTTCCCATCAAAACAGATGGTGGACACCCATACTTTTAGGCATGACCTGGGGTTTAATGCCCTGTGGTTTCTTATATGCTGCTCAGATTAAAGCTGCGGAAACAGGCAATTTATGGATGGGTGCTGCCACCATGCTAGCTTTTGGCCTGGGAACCCTACCCACTATGCTAGGTGTGGGTGTTTCCACCTCCTTGGTAAATAAAGACCAGCGCAGTCAATTATTTCGCTTAGGCGGCTGGGTAACACTCACCATTGGCGTACTAACTTTGTTACGGACTGGCGACACCATGGTAGATTATACTGGACACGCCGCCTTACTCTGCTTAATCTTGGCACTAATTGCCCGTCCTATAAGCCGCCTGTGGGCTTCACCCTTGCGTTACCGTCGCGGTTTGGGTGTGGGTGCTTTTGTCCTGGCTGTGGTGCATACCACCCACATGATGGCACATTCATTGCAGTGGCAATTGGCAGCGTTCTGGTTCTTACCGCCGGATTTTCGCTGGGGTATGGCTGCGGGTGCTGCAGCTTTAGTGTTAATTACCCCCGCCGCCTTGACAAGTTTTGAATCACTGCAAAAATATTTGGGTAAACTTTGGCGACAGATTCATCTATTGAGTTTACCAGCTTTACTTTTAAGTTCTATTCATGCTGTATTGATTGGTTCCCATTATTTAGGTTCCTTGCAGTTAACATGGGGCAATCAATTAGCGGTAGTATTACTAGGAACTGTTACCGTGGGCGTGTTATTGGTGCGCTCAAGTTGGTTTTGGTCAAAGTTAAATATACAAAAGTTTTATGTACCCCCAAGCAAATCCTAGTTACTGGTATGGTAACAAACCAAGAATTATCTATTACTTGTTATTTTTGACTTGCTTAGTTATATCAATAATTACAGGTCATCCTCTGTTTGCTCATCAAGTGCAAATAGCTGAAGATGTGGGTGCTACTCTCCACATGGAACCAAATGACCAGCCTCGTGCTGGGGAACTTACCCAAGCTTGGTTTGCTTTGACTCGTAAAGGTGGTCAGGTGCTTCCTTTGACAGAGTGTGATTGTGAATTATTGATTTATGCTCAACCTTATGTACCCGGAGAACCAGCCCTCATAGCACCCGATTTAGAACCGGTGACGGCTGAACGTTATCAAGGTATTCCCGGTGCTGAAATTATGTTCCCTAAGCCAGGACGGTATCAGCTACAGCTAATCGGTAAACCTACCACTGAGGGCAGTTTTAAACCATTTAAATTTGAGTTTGACGTGACTGTAGCTAGGGGAACAGCTATAAATGCAGTCAAACAAACCAATAATACACCCACTCAAGATGTGAATGTCAGGTCACGGTTAAGTATTACCGTGCTAGGCCTGGTAATTGTTATGACTTTGGCTATTGGATTTATGATACTTCGGGTAAGGTAACCTCAAGAGGAGGTATTGCAATACCTCCTAGAATATTCCGAAAACCCTGTAATTACATATACATATGTCGCTGTTGATGCCACTGCCAAGCATGAGTGACAATATCTTTAATCCCAGGGTATTGAGGTTGCCAATTGAGCATTTTTCTGGCTTTCTCACCACTACCAATCAGAGAAGGGGGATCACCGGGGCGGCGATCGCATTCTGCCACTGGTATACTCATACCAGTAACTTCTGCTGCGGCTGCAATCACTTCTCTGACGGAGAAGCCATTACCATTACCCAAGTTAAAAACTTCGCTCTCCCCACCCTCTAAGAGATATTGCAAACCCAAAACATGGGCATCTGCCAAATCACTGACGTGAATATAATCACGAATACAAGTACCATCAGGGGTGGGGTAATCCGTGCCAAAAATAGAAATAGAATTTCTTTTACCCAAAGCTGTGAGCAGCACCAAGGGGATTAAGTGGGTTTCTGGTTGATGATCCTCCCCTAGTAAGCCACTCGGATGAGCACCAGCTGCATTAAAGTAGCGAAACCGTACTGACTTCAAACCATAAGCCACATCAAAGTCAGAAAGAATCCGCTCTACCATCAGCTTACTAGCCCCATAGGGGTTAATGGGGTTTTGGGGGTGGTTTTCCGGTATAGGTACGATTTCCGGGACTCCATAGGTCGCACAGGTGGAAGAGAAGACAAATTTTTTAACAGATGCAGCCAGCATCGCCTCTAACAGCGTCAAAGTACCCATAACATTGTTACGGTAATATTTAGCCGGGTCAGTCACAGACTCACCTACGTAGGCATAGGCGGAGAAGTGCATAACAGCAGTAATATTGCGGGTTTTAAATAAGGCATCCAACAAAGGGCGATCGCCTGTATCCCCCACTACGAGTTCTACCTGCAACACCTTTTCCACCAAATCTTGATGCCCATAAACCAGATTATCAAGTATGACAACTTCATAACCCGCTTGCTTAAGAGCCAATACAGTATGAGAACCAATATATCCAGCTCCCCCCGTTACTAAGATGCTCGGCCTTGCAGAAGACATAGTTTTTCCTTGGGAATTGACAACCATTCAATTAATTTAGTTTACTGATGCCACATTACCCATCCGAAAAATGACAAATAATAGAGGCAGTATGAAAAAATTGGACTAAAATCACTACGAGGTCTTAGGCTGGGTGTATTTGCTCTCAAGTAATAGTACGATTACAATTTGACGATAAAATACATCTTCTGTCGGTGAATCTCTAGACTGATCATTACGTGTATGTCAGTTACTCATGGGGGAAACTCCTATTTGAAACTGGCTTACAGCCCCAAAAAATTTGAGAGTTAATCTATGTTTCTATTACTAAGCCGAGTACTGCTATGGCTGCTGATTGGCACTGTTGTATACTCCTTGTTTCAGAGGTTTTATCCTTCGGGAACCTTTATCGGGAGATTAGTTTTAGTCGTTGTTTTGATTGTCATAGCCTTGTCGTTTATTAACCCTAACGAACCAGCTGTGGCATCTTTGTGGAAGGTAGTATCATTTCCCCTCAAGCCTTTGGGCGCTTCTATTTTACTAATGATGTTTGCCGCCCAGAAGATTAAGGGGGGCGGGATAGAAAAACCAGGCGGTTATTTGCTCGGTTGGTCGCTGACAATTTTACTGTTGGCAAGTACACCAGCGATCGCCTACTTTTTGGTCAGGGTACCCATAGCAACATTAGGATATACCAACTTAGCAACACAGGAATTTATTCAGGATTCTAGAGTAGTTTCATCCATGAGACCCAATACTAATTCTGTAGAGGCTCTGGTGGCATTGCGACCAGCAACTGCACCCCCGATAATTTCTGATGTGGTGGGGAATAATATCTTGTTCAATCAAGAACAAAGTCATACAAATATAGCCTTTAATTCTTTGGGTGTGAATGTTTCACCTTACCTAGCCCAAACTCGTCCAGACAGCACTCGCGGCTTGCGAATTGAGGACTTTGTACCCAGTGCGGAAACCCTGCAACTGACAACCCAAGTATGGGAAAGTTATCTCAACCAGATTTACTTTTTCTTGCGTGGTGACCAAGCACCTCGCTAAAGCTGAAAGTGCAAAAATAGGAATCACCGAATAATGAACCACAGATATTTGATCATATTTATCCGTCAGCATCTGTGGTTTAATCTGAAAAATATTGACTTGCTGCTTGATTGGCTTCTCTATTCGCTAAAGTAGGATAGGGCGGATTGCTGAAATTCCCATAACATCAGAGATTTATCAGCAGTTGATCCCCAGGATAATTAAGTTGCAATATCGCTTTAATGGCAGAATCTCGACGACTGGCTAAAATCGGTGCTTATTTACGTCCCCATTGGCGGGAAACTACATTAGGCATTCTTGCTTTATTATCTGTCAATGGGCTGGGTGTTTATATTCCCTGGTTGATTCGTTCAGCCATTGACCAACTTTCGGCTAGCTTTAATTTCAACCAAATATTATATTATGTAGTCCCAATTGTCTTGCTCACTTCCGCCATGTGGCTCATCCGTATGGCTTCGCGGATTTGGCTGTTTGGGGTGGGGCGACAGGTAGAATTTGACCTGAAACAACGCATTTTTGAACACCTACTCAAGCTGGAACCCGCTTATTTTGTCACTAATACTGCTGGAGATTTAATTAATCGGGCCACCAGTGATGTAGACAACGTGAGGAGGTTGGTGGGTTTTGCTGTACTGAGTTTAGCAAATACTATCTTTGCCTATGCTCTCACCCTACCAGTAATGTTAAGAATTAGTGTCAATCTTACACTGGCTTCTTTGGCTGTGTATCCTTTCATGTTCTGGTTAGTACATCTATTTAGCAATCGTCTCCGTAAGGAGCAAGCTGTAGTACAAGAAGAACTATCCGACATCAGTGAACTAATTCAAGAGGACATTAGCGGTATTGCTCTAATTAAAATCTACGCCCAAGAAGACAATGAGCGTCGAGCTTTTGGTCAAAAGAACCAGCAGCTATTGGCGGCTAACCTACAACTGGCTAAAAGCCGCAATATACTGTTTCCTTTAATTGGTGGTTTAGCTAATCTCAGTTCTCTGGTAATCATCTGGCTGGGAAGCTTACAAATCTCTACGGGAACTCTGGCTGTAGGAGATTTTTTGGCCCTGCTGATTTATGTAGAACGTTTAGTGTTTCCCACAGCTTTATTAGGTTTTACGATTACAGCTTATCAACGTGGTGAAGTGAGTATTGACCGCCTGGAGTCTATTCTGTCTGTAACACCGAAAATTCAAGACGCACCGGATACTGTACATTTGCCCAAGAATGAGATTAAAGGAGAAATCAGGGCCATTAATCTCAGCTATACCTACCCTGGTGCCAGTACTGCGGCTTTAGATAATATCAGCTTTACTATTTTTCCTGGGGAAACACTGGCCATTGTGGGGGCCATTGGTTCTGGTAAATCAACTTTAGCTAATGCCTTACCGCGTTTGTTAGATATTCCACCGGGGCAATTGTTCCTCGATGATGTCGATATTACTAAGATATCATTGGCGGATTTACGTCAGTCCATCGCCTATGTTCCTCAAGATAGTTTTTTGTTTAGCACTACAATTAAGAATAATATCCGCTACGGTGACCCAGTCGGTGAATTACAACTCATAGAGGATGTTGCTAAAATAGCCCAAATTGATGGCGAAATTAGGAATTTTCCCCAGGAATATGAAACCATTGTGGGGGAGCGGGGTATAACTCTTTCTGGAGGTCAACGACAACGTACCGCCTTAGCTAGGGCGATGTTGGTGGAGGCTCCAATCCTAATTTTAGATGATGCCCTTTCCAGTGTAGATAATCAAACTGCTACAAAAATTATACGTAATCTTACCAGTAAAGGCAGTCGCAAAACCATAATTTTCATCACTCATCAGCTATCGGCGGCGGCGACGGCTGACCGGATTTTTGTGATGGATAAGGGCAAAATTGTCCAAATAGGCAATCACTCAGAACTATTGCAAACAGATGGTCTTTACAAAAAATTGTGGCATCAGCACCAGGTAGAAGAGTTACTACATTGAATTTCAACCACAGATACAGACAATCTACATCTGTGGTTGATTTTTCTGATTTCAGATTAACTACTCAAAGCCTTCAAGAAGCGTTGTAAACTCTTCAACACACTCGGCTTTTTCGGCGGTACACCATCCTGAAGTGTTTGTGGTTGTCCTTGGATGACAATCATATCCAACTCATCACCTGTTGGTCTTTTGGGTAATTCCGCCACTTTTTCATACTCGCCATTTGTTTCTACCCAGACCTCCCATAGTCCAGGATAGCAGCGAAATACAGCAGTGGTATCATCCACAGGACGCAGGTAGTAACAAGATTCAATGGTACTAATAAAACGCTGGCGGGTTTGCCTAGCTGTATAACCAATACCCACAACCCCTGAATCTTCCAGGCGGGGATTTAACATCACAAAAGGTCGATCGCCTATCTCTTCGCATAACTTTTCCACCTGGGGAACTTCTACAGAGGAGGGGGAAATAAATAAGAAAATTTGATCATCTGGGTGAATTTTCGATTGTAGGGAGGCCGCCCTACCTGTACCGATATCCAAAATTGTAAATGGTGTATCCTGCCAATCACGGTTAGCCAGGGCCGCAGCACCAGCATCGGCAAAGAAAACTTTCAGACGGGAATCATATTTGGCAAACACCGGCAAAAATTCCGCCGCCACGGGCATCAGTTTTAGTTCTGGGAACAGAAAATCAACTTGTAAGCGAGTGTACCCGTCTGTAAGGGCGGCTTGGGTGGCCATGCGAGATTGAGCGATGGCTTCTTCCAGACTTTTGGGAAGTTCAGGCATAGTTTATATATGAATCTAGCTTCTACTTCCATTGTTTCAGTCTTTTTGGCAACGGCAACACCAGAGTTTTTTACTTACTTACTAAATTAATGAGTAAATAATAACTTTTTATAGTACAGTATTCATATTCCCATCTAAAAAAATACATTGGCATTCTGGATATAATCCGATAGAATTAATACATAATGAATAAATTACTTTAAATAACACGAAAGCAGCTTAATTATGTAATTCTAGTGCTATGAACAGTTAAAACCAGCACCGAGAAAATGCTTTTGGAAGTGTAAATATAGGGTGCAAGTATATGGAGCTATTGGAGTACCAAGTTAAAGAGTGGTTTGGGAAAATAGGCATTCCCGTATTGCCTTCCCAACGAATTGACCATCCTACAGATTTGAAAAGGTTAAAAATTCCCTACCCGATTGTACTGAAGTCCCAAGTATACACGGGAGAAAGGGCGAAAGCTGGTGGGGTGAGGTTTGTAGAAACAACAATTGACGCGATCGCAGCGGCACAGACTATATTTAATTTGCCAATTTGGGGCGAGTTACCGGAAGTTATACTAGGAGAATCCCAGTATATAGGGGAAAAAGAATTTTATCTAGCAGTAGTCTTAGATACTGCTGTGTGCCGACCAGTGCTTTTAGGCGGCACGGAAGCGGATATCGACTGGGAATCCCCAGGGCAAAAAATGCATCACGTTGTGGTTGAACAGGAATTTTCTGCTTTCTATGCGCGGCGACTGGCGTTAAAAATGGGTTTACGCGGAAAATTAATCCAGTCTGTCAGCTCTGTAGTTGACAAAATGTATCAGTTATTTATCCAAAAAGACTTGGATTTGGTGGAAATTAGTCCCTTAGCCGTAAATGCTTCAGGTGAAGTTATGGCTCTCAATGGTAAAGTCAGTATCAATGAACGGGCCATCGGCCGCCATCCAGATTTGGAGGAAATAGCCGTAAAAACAGCTAACCGTCATGGTAGAAGTACCATCAACCCTCAGTTAGGTAATTGGGATGGTTTAGAACTGCATGGTAAAATTGGCATTTTGGCTAATGGTACTGGTTCCATGATGGCTACCTTGGATTTAGTCACTAGTGCAGGTGGTAAACCTGGTAGTTGTCTGAACCTGCGCCATGCTTTGCTCACAGATGTTTCACCGACAACTTTCTGCGATCGCCTTGCTAAAGGCTTAAATTTTTTAGCCGCTGACAAGAGTGTTCAAGTTATACTACTAAACCTAATCGGTGGTGTAACTGAGACCAAGGAAGTAGCGCAAATCATTAGCAATTTTATGCAGCAGGACAACCGCGAAGTTCAATCAGCAAGTGTAGCTTGTAGCACCAAAACTCGCCGAGGACATCATTTTCCGCGTTTGGTTGTCCGCATTGCTGGATCTGAGTTCGCTGCGGCTCAAAAATTGTTAGGGCGATTAAATACTAAACCTGATGCTCTGATAGTACTGGAAAATTTAGATGAGGCAGTGGCAACATCTGTGAGTTTTACCAAACGTGATGGGTAAAGCCTTTGGTTTTTTCTGGTTTACTTACTCATGAGGTCAGAATTTTTTCACCACAGATGTAGAAGCTCCTGTAGGGTACACAGATGAACACAGATAATTGCTAAAGCTACTAAAATGTTTTATGAACTTAACACCAGATAGTAAGGTATTAATTGAGGGCTTTTCTGAATTTATTTCAGCAAATCATATTGCTCAAATGCAAGCTTATGGTACAAATTTGGTTGCTGGTGTCAATCCCGGATGTGGTGGACAGCAACTGTACAATCTGCCAATCTTCGATTTAGTGGAAGAGGTGGTGGAAGAATTCGGCGCAATTGATACAGCAATTATCTGCGTACATCCGTACCAAGTTTTAGATGCAGCCTTAGAAGCGATCGCCTCTCATATCAGTCAGATAATTATCATTTCAGGTGGGGTACCACCTTTGGATATGGTGCAATTACTCCGTCATTCAGAAGCGGGTGAAACCTTGATAGTAGGTCCCAACAGTCCGGGAATTATCGTACCGGGTAAAATTCTTTTGGGTACTCAACCCAGTGAATTATATAGACCAGGACCGGTTGGTATCGTTAGCCGCAGCAGTACCCTCACATACGAGGTTGCTTGGGAACTAACTAAAGCTGGTTTAGGGCAATCCATTAGTGTGAGTATTGGTAGTGATGCGATCGTCGGTTCATCCTTTCTGCAATGGCTGCAAATTCTCGATGAAGATGAAACCACACAAGCGATCGTTTTAGTCGGTCAACCCGGTGGCGATAGTGAAGAAGCAGCAGCAAAGTATATTGCTGAAGCCATTGATAAACCAGTCATTGCTTATATTGCAGGTAGACACGCACCAAGACCAAAAAATTGGCGACAAAGTGGCACCTTGGCTACAGTTATTGGACGTGAGCCTAATTTTGGCACCGCACAAAGTAAATTAGCTGCTTTTGAAGCCGCAAAAGTGACTGTTGCTGAACGTCTTTCTCTGATTCCAGAATTGGTTAAAAAGGCGATGAAGTCTTGATTGAGTAAATATCACATAGTTTCCTCGTACCTTCCTAACAATTGGCGGATGTAATCATATCCATCCACACCAATAATCGCAATCATTTTGGTGCGATTTTGCTGTAGTAGATGTTGGAAAGCTTCGTCTCCTATTTGACCCCGTAAAATTGCCAGTAACCCTGCTGGTTGTCTCCATTCACTAGAAGCAATTTGCTCTAACAGATACATTCCTAAGCTACCAGTATAAATAGCTTTTTCTGAGTTTTGTAAGTTATAATAAGCTTCAGATAAGTAAGCTAAATTCCGACCCTGGAGATATAAATCTCCAGCAACTTGGGCTGTCTTAAACCCATTTTCTAAATAGGGAATTGCCGCGGATGATTGACCGATAACTAAATAGGCAATACCTAAGCTACTAAAACATAGGGCTTTACTTTGAATATCGCCCAATTGTTCTGATAACTTTAACCCTTGTTCTAAATAATTAATAGCTGTTTCATAAACCTCTGTTTCTCTTTGTTCTAGCTGTTGCGCCTCCATAACTTGGCTGTAACCTAAATTTACCAGCGCATTGGCTTGTGCTGTCCTTTCCCCTCCTTGGCGACTCAGCATTAATGCTCGTTGACTGTAGTTAATGGCCTGAGCATAATTTTTCTGTTGTACATAGGTACGACTCAGGTGGTTGAGATTGGCCAGTTCACAGGGGAGGTCGCCGGCGTTTCTAGCGATCTCCAGTGCTTGCTGGTGAAACGCAATAGAACGCTCATATTGTCCTAAAGCCCGTTGTGAATAGCCTAAAAGGGTGATAATTCTAGCTTTTTGCTGATTTCCCTCTACTCGTCGCAGTGGTTCATCGAGATAATCCAAAGCATCCCGTAAGTAACCACCAGAAAAAGAGGCAAAAATGCCACCATACAGGGGAAAATAGGGACGCTGGGCAAAGTGGCGCAGGATCTGGAGCATAACTTGAGAGCAGCCATGACTGTATATGGGTTGATGATTAAAACCAGTTGCTAACTGGCTCCAAATGACTGCAAAGGTTAAAAATGTAGAAATCGATAACTTTGATCCTGCTTGGACGTTGTAAGCCTGTTGGTCAAACCAGTTGACTAAACCTCGTTGCAGGTATTGTAAAATTAATCCTAGTTCTACCCAGTCACTCAGGCTGATACGCCCTTGCTGTTGTGCAAATTCCCACACAGATTGTTCCCTTGCTAGGGCGCGAAACAGTGCTTGACATACATTACTATTAACCTGCTTTGCCCAAGTTGCCCAAGGACCACTTTCTGTGGGAACCCCACCAAAACCTAATTGTTGATTGCTTTCATACATCCAGCTAACTAGGTGATCTTGCAGTCGTTCCCAGTTAGCTAAACCGCAGGTAATTCCCTGGGATATTTCCTGTAAGTCAGTATCTACCTGAGCAAATTGTTGTAAACCGCTGGCTAACTGCTTTGTTGACTGTATATTTAGTGGTTGCTTTTGATTGGGGTCGATAACACGTAAAAAAATCGTCAGACGTTCATCTGTAGCGGCCGTGGTAATTTCTTTAATTGCGCTTGCGATCGCTTCTGTGGTTTGATAGTGCTGGGAATATCTTTGCCATTGAGTTTGAATAGTTTTCACCGCTCTCAATTTGCGGTTGGCTTTGGCTTTTTTGAGTTCATCTGTTTGAGTATCCACTTGGCTTTGAATGCTACTGAGGCGATCGCTCAATACTAGTTCAAATATTTCTCCGGTTCCCGCCTTAATTTTTTTCTGCAATATTTGATATACCATTTCTACAGAGCTAATTTTGCCCTGGAGGGTAGATTCCACAATTTCATCAATTAAAGCGAGATAGCTATCCCGTATTGGCACAGATTCAGACACTTTAGCTCCTGGGGAAGGTAAACCCCTATTCTAACAAAATCGCCATCAATCCCCAGGGGTCACCAACTGGGCAGCAGAATTAAAGAACTGACGATATAATCCTCTGGTGACTAAAATACTTGTCAGCAAGTTAGCCATGGCCACCATAAAGATAATTACAATTTCGTAGTATACAGCATCAAGGGGACTAATTCCGGCGATTAACTGTCCCGTGGTGATTCCCGGAATAGCCACCATACCCATGAGCATCATTTGATTGAGAGTTGGTAAAAATGCGCTTCTGATGGCTTGTTTCCGGTATTGGCTAACTGCTTGGTGGGGAGTCGCACCTAAGCTCAAGTGTGTTTCTATTTCCACATACTGTGAGTTCAGAGTGCTAACAAGACGTTCCCCGGCGATCGCCGCTGCATTCATCGCATTACCTAATACTATCCCTGCTAGAGGAATTACATAACGGGGTTCATACCATCTGTCCGGTTGAATAATCAAGAAGTTAGTATAAATAACCGTCAAAGCTGTACTAATTAAAATTGCGCCCCATACCAAAGGTAAAACCAGGGGAATTTTCACACTGATGCGATTTCTGGCCACCATAGCTGTAATAGTCAAGATTACTGCTAAAATCGCCAAAACTCCCCAAACATTATCCAAAGCAAAGATGAAGTCTAAAACGTATCCTAATACGAGTAGTTGTAAGATAGTTCTACCGGTAGCCATGGCTAAGTTTAACTCTAGTCCTAACCTTTCCCAGGTAGATAAACCGATAGCTATAGCCATCAATCCCACCGCAATCACTAAATCAACCAAATCCAGCTTAATTAAATCCTGCATAGGTTATTCATCTCCCACAGCCTGACTGCTTAATAATGGTATTCTTAACCATACAATAATTCCAGTAAAAACCCAGCTTTGATGGGTATCCGTGGCGACATCTTGACCAAGTTGTTTGATAAAATTGAACAAGCGTAAAAATTGGCTGTCCCAGTGCATCCTTTGTATTTTCAGAGCAAATGAAAACTTATGATCCAGAGCCTAAATTCCGTCCCTGCCTTTGATATTCAGCACCAATACGCTACCATTGCAGCAGAAGTGAGTGCTGCGGTTTTAGAAGTTTTAACTTCTGGGCGTTATATTGGTGGCCCTGTAGTAGAAAGCTTTGAGCAACAGTTTGCTACCTATCATGGGACTAATCATTGTATAGCGTGCAACTCAGGTACTGATGCTCTCTACTTAGCTTTACGAGCTCTGGAAATTGGTACAGGTGATGAAGTGATTACCACACCTTTTACCTTTGTGGCCACGGCTGAAGTTATTAGCGCAGTGGGTGCAACACCAATTTTTGTGGATATTGACAGTAATACTTTAAATATTGACTTGCAGCAAGTAGCAGCAGCCATTACACCTAAAACCAAAGCCATTATCCCAGTGCACTTATTTGGTCAACCGGTAGATATGACAGCACTCATGGCCATCGCTAAGTCTCACAATTTAGCAGTGATTGAAGATTGCGCTCAAGCCACAGGTGCAACCTGGGATCATCAAAAAGTTGGTAGCATAGGAGATATTGGCTGCTTTAGTTTCTACCCTACTAAGAATCTCGGCGGGTGCGGTGACGGTGGAGCCATTACTACCAATGATCCTCAACTAGCAGCAAAATTACGGATACTCAAAGAACATGGGCAGAAAAATCGCTATTACTACGAAGAAATTGGTATAAATAGTCGCTTAGATAGTCTGCAAGCGGCTATTTTGCAAATTAAACTCCGTTATCTTGATACTTGGAATCACCAACGACGGGCGATCGCCGCTTATTACCAGCAGTTTCTCAGTCAAATTCCAGATATTATTGTCCCCCAAGAACTACCCAGGGGGTTGAGTGTATGGAATCAGTATACTATTCGCATTTCCAGCACTGGGGGAATAGTGCGCCCCAACTACCGAGACTGGGTGCGGGGTCAACTCCAAGAACGGGGGGTAAATTCCATGGTTTATTATCCCCATCCTTTACATTTACAGCCAGTATATCAATATTTAGGCTATCAGCCGGGACAATTACCAGTAGCTGAGTTAGCTTGTAATCAGGTGTTATCTTTACCCATGTTCCCAGAACTCACCCAGTTACAGCAAGACCAGGTGATTTATGCTCTGAAAGACAGCTTGGGGTAGAGAAGTATTACTCAGAGGTTGTTTGATAAGTTTTCAACAGGTAATTTTTATCACATCATTACCCCATTTAATTCATTAAATCCAGTCACCTTTCCCTTATCAAGGGAAAGGTGAGGGTGGGGTCAAACAATAGTTGATACACTAATCATGACTTGACAAACATCCTCAGTTCAACACGCCCTTCCTTTTGTAGTTCTTCTAAAATGTCAGAGGGAATATTAATTACTCGTTTAACTTTTGCATCAATTGTGTTGAAAAAAGTCTTATCATCTTTCTCAGTATATGTCCGAATTTCCATTAAGTTACGTTCATCATCCAAGATAAGACGACTGCCAAGAACTTTATCACCCCTGGATTTCATATCTCTGTGTATCTGTTTTACATCTTCTTCAATTAATTCAAAATTTAACAATCCGTTTTTAACACAGACTAAGCTAAAAGTTTCGTTTGATCCTTCCTTAACTGCGTCTGCAAGTTGCTTAAGGATGCTTGTAATATTGTTGCATAGCTTACTAAACTTCTCTTGAAGAATTTCTTGTTTATCCATGATTAACTATCTCCTAAGTTTGCTGTTGCATAAGTTTAAGTCTCATCTTTAGTTTGCTGTTGCATAAGTTTAAGTCTCATCTTTTCGTCAAGTTGATTATCCAGGTCAGAAGGAATTTGATCACGAGTAATTTCTTGCCGTTTGACATGACGAGTTGTAGCACCAGTGTAAATATTTCGAGACAAAACTTCTATTTCCCTATAAATAAGAGTTTTTTCTTTTACAAGATAAACAACTGCATCTGATGTAACTTCAATTGCATAATTTATGGCATCAAGGATATAGCCTAGCATTCGACTAGCCCATTCCTTTATTTCATCCCAAAAATAACCAACAGTCGATCGAGCCAAAAAGCTTCCTATAATGATTCCCCAAGTAATTGGACCAATTGGCATAAAATTTTTTCTCCATGATTTTCTAATTTTGATACAAGCAACTAACATTAATTAGCTTCGCGTAACAATACTTTTCTCTTGTGCCTATTTTTTATTTCATTGTAAGTTTCAATCTCTTCTCTTACTAAAGCCTCATCAATGCTTTTTACCTTTCCAGTCAGTAGTTTCAAGCCTAATTTAATAGTGATATTTTTGATATCACCACCACAAAGACCATCACTAATATTTGCGAGATCCTCATAACTTACTTCTTTGGGTACTTTTTGCGATAGATGAAATCTCCATAACTGTTCTCTCATTGCTAAATCTGGAGCTAAAAACTGTATATTGAAAAGTATCCTTCTCAAAAAAGCCTCATCATAGTTATCAAAAAGATTTGTTGCAAACACAATAATCCCATTGAATTTATCAAGGAGAGTAAGCAAGGTACTTTTGGCTGAGTTCACACCATGATCAGCAGCTTGTGATAGATTAGAGATTCTTCTACTGAGAACAGCATCAGCTTCATCAAAAAATAGTAAGCTTTTTGTTTCTTCTGCCAGTTTGAAAACTGATGCTAAGTTATCAGATGTTCCTCCTACAAAAGAAGATTCCAGTTCACCATAGTTAACTTTAATGATTGGCATTTCAAGTTTACGAGCAATTGCCTCGGCAGTTATACTTTTACCTGTACCTGGTATGCCAAAAAAGTTAATGCTCAAAGCACTTCCTGTTTTCAGAAACCGATTAAACTCCCAATCATTCAAAAGTTTATCTCTGTTTTTTATGTAAGCAACCATCTGGTCTATTTGCTCAAGGGTGCTTTTGGATAGTGCCACTTCTTCAAGTGTCCACTTCGGCTGCTCTACTAAAGTCTGCGCTTTTTCTTGCTTCTTTGACTTGTCGCTCTGTTTGACAATTTCATACTTCATATTCAAACTTATTGCATTTGACTAAAATACACAATGCCAGAATTTAAGTATTTTCAACAATCTGATAAAATCTGATTTAATCGGTATTTCTATTACAAAATACTAAGAAAAAAACCGGAATAGTTCGGAAAAAAGGGGATCACATTTAGCTATAATGGTTAAAAACCATACCATGTATAGCTTTTATGACTGTAAACGAAGTTGTAAAATTTGTTGATCAGATAGTCTTTGATAAAACTGGAAAGCATCTAGATGATATTCAAACTGCTGTAATTGCAGGAACATGGGAAAGACAAACCTATGATGATATTGCACAAAAACACAATGTTACTAAAAATCATATAGGTGATGTAGGTTCTGAACTATGGCAACTTTTATCTAAAGCATTAGGTGAAGATATTAAAAAAAATAATTTTCGTTCTACATTAGAAAGAGTATATATTAAATCATCTGAAAATTCTAATATCTATAATATAAATGGTAGTAATAATTATTTTTATCATCCACAAACACTAACTCATCCTAATAGACAAAATCAAGAACCTAATACAAATAATCAACCTAAATTATCTTACCATGATCTCACCCTAGCACCCCAAATCATCAAATTTCACAACCGAGAAACCGAACTGCAAACCCTAACCCAATGGATATTAAACCAAAACACCCGCTTAACCTCCATCTTAGGAACATCAGGAATAGGTAAAACCACCCTAGTAAAAAGATTCATAGATTTAAACATCGATAAATTTGAAATCATTATCTGGAAAAGTTTAAAATATCCCAAATCTCTAAATTTACTGATTGATGATTTATTGCAAGTCTGTAAACAAGAACCTGAAAAAAATCTAGACGATAAAATCAAACAACTATTTAATATTCTCACCAACAACAAATGTTTAATCATCCTTGATGATATCCAAAACCTCTTTATTCCTGGTAAACTTGCGGGAAAATATCAACCAGAATATCAAGATTATCAAACCCTATTCAAACTTGTTACAGAAACCCAACATCAAAGTAATATTATATTAATTAGTCAAGAACAATGTCCAGAAATGGAATCTTTAGATCCAGAATTATATCCCATAAAATCTTTAGAACTTTCAGGTTTATATCATCCCGATATTCTCCAAAATACGGGATTAAAAAATCAGGATATTTGGTTAAATTTAATCAAATTATATGCAGGTAATCTAATGCTTTTAAAAAGTATTACCGTCTTAATCGCTAAAAATTATGATGGTGAAGTAGCTGAATTTTTAGCAGAGAATACTTTACATATTACCCAACAAATGCAGTCTTATTTTCAAGAGACTTTTAACCGTTTATCACCTATAGAACAACAAATAGTATTACAACTGAGTAAATTTGAAAAACCTATTTCCCGAGAAGAATTAAGACAAAGTTTAATACAAAAAAGTTTAACGCAAAACTTAAATTTATCCTCAGTTGATTTTAATAACGGTTTACAATCTTTACAACAACGGTATTTAGTACGTAAACAGAAAGAAGATAAAGTCATGTTTTCATTATCTTCCGTTTTTCGGGAATATGTGAGAAATTTAAACTAGATCCCCGACTTCTTTCCTGTATAAACAACCTGATAATGATCCCGTTCCTTGTCAAAAATCAGTTGCGTTTCTACCTCATGATCCGATGGACTTCCCTGAGCATATTCAGTTAATAAAGTTTGGATATATGTACGATATTGTTCTATTTTTTCCATGTTACAATCACCTCGGTGAATTGTAGAACTTATTTGAGTCCTACCTAGTCCATGGCCTCAGCGCTGCTGCTTTAGCAGCAACGCATGGGTACAGATGCAATTATTCCCTGAGAATCAGATCTGAAATTAAATAATTGCTCTGGTGTTAGCACTAGCTAAAGCTTCAACTAAACCCCGCACCGCAGCAATCATCGCCACTTCACTGTTAAGTTGATTAATTGCAGAACCAACACCAACCCCAGCAGCACCAGAAGCTATAGCTAAAGGTGCGGTGACGCTGGAAATACCGGAAGCACACAGTACAGGTACACAAACAGCGCGGGAAATTTCATAAGCTGCGGCTAAAGTGGGGGCGGCTTTTTCAATTAACCCCAAAGTTCCAGGGTGTGTAGGTTGACTGCTGGTACCGCCTTCGGTTTGGATAATATCTGCGCCCGCCTTGACTAGTTCCTCTGCTAGATGTACTTGTTGATCTAGTTCTAGGATGTGGGGAACTGTCACAGATAGGGTAATTTCTGGTAACAGGGCGCGGGTTTGGTGAGTCAGTGCTAAAACTTCCTCAGCGGTAAATTTCCGTCCTTGGGCGTAAAAACTATCAAAATTACCAATTTCAATTAAATCAGCACCAGCGTTGACCGCTAAGACAAATTTTTCTGGTTCAACTGCTGATACACAAACCGGTAAATTAATCAAGTTTTTAGCCATCTGGACTAAATCAGCATCGGCGGCGATATCGACAAAAGTCGCACCACCCAGTTCAGCTGCTTTGATAGTAGCAGCTACGCGATCGCGATCAAAGTTATTCAAGCCGCTAATAACTTTGAGTACACGGCGGTCAGCAAAGGCACTTTGGAGAGTAGAATGGGGATAGATTGTCATAGTTTTTCTATTCACGAATAAATCAGACCTATTTTAACGTTACTGAGTTACTAGTAATCGGAGATCCGGGAAAATCCCCTGTTTGCCCAACAAAAAACTTTACCGAGGTTTTAGAGATCGGGGTCATGACTGACATTAGCGCGATCGCAGTTTCTTCGGGAACCATTGGTAAACTCCAAGAGTGGTTAGTTTCAAGTTTTGCAGCCCAGGTATTGCGTCAAAGCAGGTATCCTGTAAAGTTTTTCCCTTGGACGTGATCACTAATTACTCGACTGGTTTGCACCCCATTCCCTCTTAAGATAAAAATATCAAAAAATATCAAGTCGCCAGAATTTTACGGAACCAAACATGAGTAGTATTTGGGAAATTGATTTTTACTCTCGTCCAATTTTAGATGAAAAGCAGAAAAAAGTTTGGGAAGTCTTAATATGCGAAAGTCCGTCGGATATTCGCACCAAACCGGAATCTTTATTTCGTTATGCCAAGTATTGTCCCAGTACTCAGGTAAATTCGGTTTGGTTGCGGACTGCGTTACAGGAGGCCATTGACAAGGCTGGGGAAGCACCAATCAAAATCCGCTTCTTTCGCCGTCAAATGAACAATATGATCACTAAAGCTTGTCAGGATGCGGGTATCCCCGCTCAAGCTAGCCGCCGGATTTTAGTTCTCAATCAATGGTTGAAACAGCGAATGGAGGAGGTTTATCCTCAAGAACCCGGATATCAACAGGGAACCAATGCATCGGTGCGTTTAGACAGCCCTTTACCCCAACGGTTACCCGATGCTTTAGAGGGCGAACAATGGGCATTTGTTAGCCTACAAGCTGCTGAATTTGCTGATATGCCAGAGTGGGATATTGGTTTTGGTGAGGCTTTTCCCTTAGAACTGGCCAATGTCTCCCCAGAAACTCGCATTCCCGGTGTGTTAATTTTTTCACCCAGAGCCTTACCTATAGCGGGGTGGATGTCCGGTTTAGAGCTGGCTTGCTTGAACTTTGACACTAAACAAGGGCAAAGATTAATTTTAGAAACTGGTGCTACTGAAAGTTGGATTTTGGCTAATATCAACAACCCCCAAACTTTAGCAGAAGCCAAAGGTTACGAAAAAGCCAAACAAGAAGCTAATGGAGTGCATTTTATTGGTGTCCAGTCTGATCCTCAAGCAGAATCTTTTACCGGATTTTGGCTGCTGCAAAATTTAAATTTGGGCTAATTTAAATCTGGGCTAATTGGGGGGGGGATTTTTGACCAACGAAAAAACATAATATCAGTATATATTCATACAACCAGATAATTTTAGCAAAATTTTCTCGGTGCAGACAACGCGGATAGGTACCAATGATTTGGGATAATTATCTGCGTTGATTCATTTGCTCGCTGACAAATCCAAACACGACAATTGATCGAGGGTCATGGGTTCTGAAAATTTCTCACAAGACACCCTAGCAGAACATCTGCTAGAACTAGCTATTAAATCGGGAGCGGAAGCAGCAGAGGTCTATCAGTCGCGATCGCTTTCTCGTCCTGTCTTTTTTGAAGCTAACCGTCTCAAACAGGTAGAAACCAGCGAATCTGAAGGTACAGCACTACGACTATGGCGCGATGGGCGACCGGGACTAACCGTAGCTTATGGTTGTGTCTCTCCACAAGCAATGGTAGAACGCGCTCTAGCCTTAAGTCGTATCAGTATACCGGAACCAGTAGATTTAGTCAATAATTATCGGCCAAATTACCCAGATATAGGTCACTCTGTATCCTTAGAAGTATTAGTAAATTGGGGGAGAGAGGCGATCGCTCTCATCCGTGATGTCTATCCCGATGTGCTTTGCAACAGTGACTGGGAATGTGATGTGGAAACTACCAGACTTTGTAATAGTGCAGGTTTAGATTGTTACTACACTGACACTACTCTCAGCTCCTACATGGCTGCGGAATGGGTCAAGGGCGATGATTTTTTGAGTGTGGCTGATGGAGAAACCCAGAGGGATATTCTGCACCCGCAAAAATTAGCTGATCAAATTTTACAAAGATTAGATTGGTCTATAAACAACGTCCCACCCCCCATGGGTAGGGTTCCCGTCTTGTTTACCTCTAAGGCTGCTGATATGCTTTGGGGAACCGTACAAGCGGCTTTGAATGGTAAGCGGATTTTAGAATTAGCTTCCCCCTGGGTAGAACGCCTAGGTCAACAAGTCATCTCCCCTAGTCTCACCCTCTACCAAGATCCCCAAGCAGGTCCCTATAGTTGTCCTTTTGATGATGAGGGTATTCCCACTAGTACTGTAGTTTTTATCCAAAACGGAATTTTACAGAATTTCTATTGCGATCGCACCACAGCCAACAAACTGGGTATTAATACCACCGGTAATGGGTTTCGTCCTAGTTTTGGCAGTTATCCTAGTCCTGGCTTATTTAATTTCTTGATTCAACCTGGTTCGGCATCGCTACAAGAACTAATTCATCAAATGGATGAGGGATTAATTGTAGATCAAATGCTCGGTGGTGGCAACGGTATTTCTGGTGACTTTTCCATTAATGTTGATTTGGGCTATCGGGTCAAAAACGGTGAGATCATTGGGCGTGTTAAGGATACCATGGTGGCAGGTAACGTTTACACAGTTCTCAAACAACTAGTAGCATTAGGTAGTGACGCAGATTGGAATGGGTCTTGTTATACCCCATCCTTGATAGTAGAAGGATTATCTACAATTGGTAAAGTGTATTGAAAAACCATGATTAGATTTAGCCAGGGGTTCCACTCTCCTGGCAAGGAGAAACCACCGATTCTCAACCTGAATAGGTTTATCAGTGTTTATCAGTCCATAATAGAAAAACAAGTCCACAATATTTGATTAGAGACTAGATTTTCTGCGTCTAGTGTCTAATGACTAAGCATCTGCTGATATTGATATTTTCATATGGGCCTTTCTATTCTGACTCAGCGCCTTCGTATCTGGTTGCAACCCACAAGAGGTTTAGCGATCGCCGAAGCTTGTATTATTGGTCTTGTAGCGGCCTTTGGTGCGGTATGCTTGAAAATGGGAGCGGGATGGTTGGGTACTTGGCGGGTACAGACCACTCAAATTGTGCCACCATGGTTGTTCTTACCTACCATTGGTATGAGCTTTGGGTTGATAGCCGGGTATTTAGTCAATAGATTTGCGCCAGAAGCTTCAGGTAGCGGTATCCCGCAAGTTAAAGCCACCCTTGCTAATGTACCAATTAGACTATCCTGGCAAGTCGCAATTATCAAGTTAGTTACTGCCATCATTACCCTTGGTTCCGGGTTGAGTTTAGGGCGACAAGGGCCCACAGTTCACGTAGGCGCGGGTTTAGCAGCAGGGATGAGTAACTGGGTTCCCACTTCCCCAGACCATCGCCGCCAGATGATTGCAGCTGGTGCGGGTGCTGGTTTAGCTGCGGCTTTTAATGCCCCCATTGCTGGTGTATTATTTATTGTCGAGGAATTACTCCAGGATTTATCAGGGCTGACTTTAGGAACCGCCATTATTGCTTCCTTTATTGGTGGTGTAGTCTCCCGGTTGTTGGGTGGGGGGAGTTTACAACTCAACCTAGAATTGCTGCAATACTCTAGTAACTTCTCCTTACCAGAAATTCCCTTTTTTTTGGTATTGGGAATTTTAGCCGGGTTACTGGGTGCATTATTTAACCGTGGCATTATCACTAGTATTAGAATTTATCAAAATCTCCATCTCAGCTTACCGTTGAAAATGGCTATAGCTGGTTTTATTTCCGGTTTAGTAGTGGCAATACTTCCAGAATCTTTCCGTAATTATGCGGGTTTAAGGGAGTATATGATTATTAGCGAACCTAATATACCTTTTGCCGCGATCGCCTTTTTATCTCAATTTCTCCTCACTCTCATTGCGTTCGGTTCCGGTGCGCCTGGGGGGTTATTTGCGCCTAGTCTGATTTTGGGTTCTTGTTTAGGACATCTGGTAGGTGTATCCGCCTCTTATTTCTTAGCCGTGGACTCACCCACCACCTACGCTTTAGCCGGTATGGGAGGGTTTTTTTGTGCAGTTTCTAAAGTACCCATTACAGCCATTGTCATTGTGTTTGAAATGACTACAGATTTCAATCTGGTATTACCCTTAATGATTGTCTCTGTAGCTGCTTACTTGGTTTCCGACAAAGTAATTCCGGGGTCACTCTACGACAAACTATTACGGCTAAAAGGGATCACTATTACCAAAGCAGTTTCCAACGAGGGGATATTAGGGAAATTAACAGCCAATGATGTCATGCAGCATCGAGTAGAAACCCTGGATGCAGACATGACATTAGAAGCAACAATGCAAGTATTTTCTCGTTCCCATCATCGCGGTTTTCCAGTGGTAGAGGAGGGTAAACTGGTAGGAATGATTACACAATCGGATTTAGTGACTAAGCGCGATAGTGACTCCTACATCCTAGACCAGAGCCAACCCCCACAGAAGGTACTATTAAAGTCTATTATGCAGCCCTCCCCCATGACAGTACAACCCAAGGATAACCTCAGTCATGTGTTGTATTTGCTGGATAGGTATCAAATTAGCCGCCTACCAGTAGTAGAAGGGAGAAAGTTAATTGGAATTATTACCCGTGCAGATATTATCCGCGCCCAAGCTGAACACCTCAACCATGGGAACGTGAGTAAAGCACATACGGAACCTTCTTACTTAGTTTATCAAACGCGATCGCCCAATATTGGCAGAGGTAGATTATTGATACCAATAGCCAATCCCCACACCGCCGGTATCCTCTTAGAAATGGCCGCCGCTATTGCCCGCGATCGCCACTATGAAATAGAATGTGTACAAATCATTTTAGTATCCCGTCACACTTCGCCATCAGAAACACCAGTCAGAACAGTTCACAGTCGCCGCCTACTACGCCAAGCGGAAGTTTTAGCCAAAAAGTGGAAAATTCCCCTACACACCCAAATTAGAGTCGCCCACGACCCCGCCCAAGCCATATTAGAAACCATCAACGAACGACACATCAACCTGATTTTAATGGGGTGGAAAGGTGAAACTTCTACCCCCGGTCGGATTTTTGGCAATGTTGTAGATACCATCATTCGCCAAGCAACCTGTGATGTGATGTTAGTCAAACTGGGTAAAATTTCCCCTTCCCCATTTCCCCCATCTGTTCAACTCCTGACCGAACCACAATTAACCCCCTCTACCTCTCCTCAATTTAACCGTTGGTTGGTGACAATGGCTGGCGGTCCCAATGCGACAGCAGCGATTAAACTCTTACCCGCTTTAGCCACCTTGGGGGAACATCCATATATTCGCCTGACACAGGTGTTTAAACCCTCCCAGTTACAACCAGACATGACGGTTTTAGAACAAGCCATCCGCGTCTTAATGGGTCGTCGTCAGTTATCCAGTCATGTGGTTGCTATCCCCCTACAAGCTGACTCCGTGGCCGAAGGAGTGATTAACCTGGTAAAAGACGACGATTATGATGTAGTGGTTTTAGGAGCTTCCCGTGAGGGGTTATTACAGCAAGCAGTACAAGGTAATATCCCAGAGGCGATCGCCTCTGGGGTAGACTGTACAGTAATTTTAGTCAGAGGCGCTATTAGTAGTTAGAGTCTGAAAAGTTATGATTTCGGTGTTCCCCATTCCCCAATCCTTCGGTGTTCCCTATTTCCTATTCCCTATTCCCTATTCCCTATTCCCTGTTCCCTGTTCCCTGTTCCCTATTCCCTGTTCCCTAAGATAAAAATTACCTGTTGAAAACTTATCAAACAACCTCTTAACAGCAATAATTATGAGCCGAAATCATGGCTTGATAGTATCAGTTAGTTCTTAGTAGTGCATTAAACCAGGGATTACAATCATCATAAATAGCATGATTTATGTCCGTTATTCATGTTTCATCATCTGGAAAATCATCAATAAATCAGAGATGATAGTTACAGAAACAGGTAAACACCTGATTCCCCTACCATACCGCATTTACTCACCTAAATTATTACTTATTCAATATAGTACAGTAACTAAAAACCAAGATATTCTCCAAACAGCAGGGTGTAATTTCTACGCCCTGCTTTTATTTGTTGATATTCATCCCACCAGACCTTAATAATGATTAGTGCAATCTCCACTCATGGGGGTTGAAAGTTAACTGTTAGCAGTCAATCTAGGGATTTTTCCCTGCTTATATACAAAAAGTATCTTAATAGCAATAATTATGAACCGAAATAATAGGTTTATGGTATCAGTTAGTTATTAGTAGGACAGTAAACCTTGATTCTCCGTTATTAAAATGATGATAAATAGCATTATTTATGTACGTTATTCATGTTTCATCAGCTTGAAAAGCCTAAATAAATCAGGGATTATAGTTACAGAAACAGGCAAGAGCCTGATTCCAAAAACAAACACAAACGTAGCATTTACTAGGAGAAAGTAAATCATGGTTAACATCACAATTCAAAACCTAGAAGTTGAATCTACTGCATTGAATCAAGTTTCCCCCGGCGAAATGGAAAAAGTTGTTGGTGGATGGACTTATATTGGTGCTATACAAGCGATCACAAATGCAGAGTTATTCCGTTTTGTCGTTGGGGTTATGGGAGACATGTTTCAAGAAATTGTACAGCCTCCGACACCTTGTCACAATGGTTACAATAATTACAATAATTACAATGGTTACAATGGTCACAATGGTTACAATGGTTACAATGGTTAAAAGTCATATAAAAGCTAACTCAAATTAGCTAATTTTGATTAATAAAACAGGGTGTAAAAATTACACCCTGTATTATTTATTAACTAGACATTTCACTTCTGAAGGTGAGTGAAGCGCAGGACATACATAAGTTACCAAAACCAAAGCACCGCATTTACTAAGAGAAATTCAATCATGGCTAACATCACCATTAAAAACTTAGAAGTTGAATCTACTCAATTGCAGCAACTTTCTCCAGAAGAAATGGAGAAAATCATGGGCGGATTTATGTTACTCGGACAATTCTCCCAGATGATAAATAGACTTATGGCTATAACTTTTATGGTGATTTTTATTAACACGATCTTCTCTTTATTATCTACAGGGTGGGGCGAAGAAGCCTGAGTGAGGTAAACTAGGGCGGGCAGGATGCCCACCCCACAATAGTTTTACAATTAATATCTGTATTTTATCTAGGTAGAAACTGCTGTAAATAATGGGTGGGTTAGAAATTCCTAACCCACCCTAATTTAAAGATTAAATCTGAGTGTTATATTTGAAAATCCGTCTGCTCAACCTGCTGCTTTAACCACTCAGCAAATAAATGGCCGATGATCTGATAACTTAGCTGCTCATCTAATCGGGGTCGAATCATCTCCTCCACAAAAATTAAATGTATACCTTTAGCTGTCACAATCGGTTTCAGCAGCTGTGGTGGTTTAGCTGCAAATACAGCAGCAGAAATATCTGGATGTAAATTTTGACGACCCATCACCCCTCGATATCCACATTGGCGACGTAGTTCTACATCTTGAATATATTGATGAGCGACATCATAAAAACTTTTCTCCCCTTCTTTAACTGCATAAAACAATTCCCAGGCTAAATCCTCATCATCTAAAATAACTTCATACATGATCACCTGTAGGTAATCTACTTGATGGTTATAAAAGTATGGTTCAACTTCAGCAGCAAACAAATGATGACTTAATTTAGCGTTTAGGAGGGTTATATAGATAATTTCCTCAAAATCCTCTAAAGATAAACCATGTTTTTTTAACCATCTCCAAGTTTCATCAGTGGTAGTGAGTTGGTTAACTAACCGCATTTGGTCTGCTGTTTGTTGTAATTCTGCAACTTCTACCTTTATCCCCACTTCATCCGCCCTATTTTTAATGATTTTGCGCTGAATAATCTGCTCAACTGTTTCAGGAATTTTTCCAGATAGTTTGATTTGACGTAAAATATCTTCTTGAGTGACTACCATGGGGTATGACATAATCTTGTCCTGCTTAATTGGTAATTGTGGAATTGACTGCTATAACTTAAAATCCCCTGCTTGTAATTGCTTAAAGGGGTCAATGATAAAATCAATAATTCGCCGCTGACGTAAAATCACTTCCGCTGTAGCAGTATCTCCCGGACGTAGGGGAATACATTGATTTCTGTGTGGGATACAGTTGTCTGGTAAACTGATTTCTAAGTTATAAGCTGATACCTTCCCCTGGGGTGTATCTATATCTATAGTTGTGGGAGAAATACTCATTAACTCTCCTTCTATAACTCCATAATCTTGGAAAGGATAAGCATCAAATTTCAGCTTGACTGGTAATTTCTCATTGAGAGAACCACTTTGTGCGGTTGCTATTTGCGCTCTCATCACTAAAGGTGAATTAAGCGGCGCAATTTCTGCGACCATTGTTCCCGCTTGAACCACAGCGCCAGCTTTTTGAATGGGTAATTGAAATATAGTCCCAGTCATGGGTGCTGTGACTTCCCTTTGTGCTAGTTGAATATTCAGAGATTCAATCTGTTTTTGAGTTTGAGCGATTTCTGCTGCTAGTGCGGTGATTTCTGTGGCTAAATTGTTTTGTTGTTCTTGAATACGTAGTAAAGCTAATTCACCGGAACGCTTGAGGGTTTCATAACTGCGTTCTTGTTCCCTCGCTCTGAGTTCTGCTTGGGTAATATCAGCTTTTCCCTGTTTGATCACTCGTTCATAACTGCTTTGCTGTTCTGCTAAACGTAATTCAGCTTGTTGAATATCTGACTGACTTTGTTCATATAGCTGTTGTCTTTGTTTTGTTTGTTCTTGCTTTTCTACAAGGTTAATTTCAGGGATGACCCCTTCTTGATATAATTCCCTGTATCTGGTTTCTTCTCGTTGGGCGATCGCCATGCTGCTTGCAGTTAACTTATGAGCAGTGATACTATGGGCTAAATTTTGTTTAGCCTGGTTGACTTGAGATAATTTTTCCGACTTCTGTAACTCCCAGTTATTTGTTAATGCTATTAATTGTTGTCTAGCTTGGTCGATTTGCGATTGTTTTTCTAACTGCTGGGATTGATTTTGTTGTTGTTGAGTGCTGAAAGTCACTACTAACTGATTTTGCAGAGTAGTTAATTGCGATCGCCTATTTAATTGTCCTTCTAACCTCTCCTTCACCTGAGCTAATTCAGCAGTCACTAAATCTGAATCTAACAGTAATAGAGGTTGTCCATCTTTGACTTCCTGGCCTTCCTGAATCAGAATTTCTCTGACAGTTCCAGATACCGGACTATCTAACCTCATAGTTTTACCTTCCGGTTCAATTTTCCCCCTAGCTGTACCTGTTTCATCCACCTTAGACAACATCGCCCAAGGTAAAATAATTGCCACAAATATGACTAAAAAGTACAGTAATCCCCTAGTCCACACTTGGGGTAAAGCATCTAATAATTCTTGAGTTGCAAAAGACCAATGAGCGTGAGATTTTACCTGTACTGGAACCTGCGGAGATTTCCCCATAGTCTCAGGAGTTATAGATAAAATCTCTTCCGTTGTGACTTTTCCATTTTCATTGATTGTATATGACATAAATTTACCTTAATTTACCTCAGAAAATATCGCCCAACCATCTCCTATATTTAGGAATAATCCTTGTTACCTAATTGCTGTTGATTGAGGTAGAAATAGTGTCCACGTTTGTCGATTAATTGCTCATGACTACCACATTCAATCAACATACCTTGATCTAAAACCAAAATTAAATCAGCATTCTTGATAGTAGACAGACGATGAGCAATAATTAAAGCAGTTCTCCCCTTGAGAATTGTCTGCAAATTCTGCTGAATTATCCGTTCTGATTCCGTATCAAGGTGAGAAGTAGCTTCATCAAAAATCAAGAGTTTGGGGTTACCTAATAAAGCGCGGGCGATCGCAATTCTTTGTCTTTGTCCCCCAGATAATAAACCGCCCCCTTCACCAATTTGAGTTTCATAACCCATAGGTAATTTTTGGATAAACTCATCAGCACCTGCTAATTGAGCAGCGGTGATAATTTCCTCTAAACTTGCATCAGGATGTGCTAAACAGATATTTTCCCGGATAGTATTACCAAACAAAAAAGTATCCTGATCAACCACACCCACTTGTTGGCGCAGAGAATCTAAACAGATGGTAGTAATATCATGTCCATCAATTAAGATTTTACCGTTAGTAGGTGGATACAAACCTAAAACCAGCTTAGAAATTGTAGTTTTACCAGACCCACTACGCCCCACTAAAGCCACTGTTTGTCCTGATTTAATTGAAAAATTGACATTTTGCAGAATATTAACATTAGCATCCTCATGATAACGAAAGGTCACCTGTTGAAAATCAATATTACCCTGAATTTCCGGTAAATTTTGCCGTTGTTGCTCTTGTATATCCTCCTCCGGTTTAGCATCTAACACATCATTAATCCTTTCCACAGCAATGATTACCTCTTGTAACTGGTTCCACAGCACAGCTAATCTTTTAAAAGGGTTAATAATATTGCCTAAAAGCATATTAAATGCCACCAACTGCCCAATAGATAATTGATTTTCAATTACCAAATATGCCCCATACCACAATAAAGCCGTAGATACACCAGCCTCAATTGTATTACTAAAAATCTGTAACCGATTGCCAATTACTTGCCCAGAAAAGTTAGTCTTTATCTCCTTGTTTAATAACTCTTCCCAATGCCAACGGACTGTTTGTTCTACCGCCGTTGATTTGATAGTTCTGATACCAGTTAAAGCCTCAATAATATAACTATTTTCCTGAACTGAAGCCTTAAATATTTGTCGGGAAATTCGCTGTAAAAAAGGTGTAGCAATCAAAGCCAGACCCAAAAATGGCGGCACAATTACTAAAGATATCAAAGCCATTTGCCAACTGTACCAAAACATCAAACCCAGATAAATAAATACAGTCAGAAAATCTAGAACGATTGATAATGCTTCCCCAGAAATAAAGCTTTTAATTTTGCTATTTTCCTGTAACCGAGAGACAATATCACCCACATAACGATTTTCAAAATAGCTTAAAGGTAATCGGAAAGTGTGACGAATAAACGCCACCACCAAAGCCACATTAATCTTATTACCCGTGTGGTCAATCAGATATTGCCTTAAACCTGTCATGGCCACACGGAACAGGCTAAACATCATCAAACCCAACCCCACAGCCATTAAGGTTAAATGAGACCGTTGTACTATCACACGGTCTAAAATCAGTTGTGTAAATAAGGGTGTAATCAGTCCAAATATTTGAATAAAGATGGAAGCAATAAATACTTCCCCTATGACCACACCATGAGGCTTGACCAGTTCAAAAAATTGCCAAAAAGGGGTTGTACTTTCTTGTGCATTCTTAAATAAAGCCGTTGGTTCTAGCAGGAGTGTATACCCAGTCCAACCAGCCTGGAATTCTGAGTAAGAAAGAGTCAGTTGACCAACCCCAGGGTCAGCAACTATCACATTTTGAGGGGTAATTTCATAGACAACAATATAGTGTTTTCCTTCCCAATGGACAATCGCCGGTAGTTTCTGTTGTCCTAACTGCTGGATATTAGCTTTCACCGGACGGGTATTAAAACCCAGGCTTTCCGCGCTGGTGGTTAACCCACGCAACGATACACCATTACGATCAACATTAGCCATCTCCCTTAACCGGTTGAGGTTAAATTGTTTCCCCCAATAGAGAGAAACCATCACTAAACAAGCAGCACCGCAATCAGAAGCGCTGTGTTGAGCAAAAAAGGGATAACGCCGAGTAATTCTTTGTAATAGATGACGAACTTTTTGGGTAGGAGTGGGAAGGTAAGCTTGACTAATTTTTTCTCTGGTTTGGTGGTGATTTTCCCCGGTAGTGACTCTTGGTAATGGCTGCTGAGATGGAGAATGGAGAATATGGGTTTTTGTTTTCAGGTGCTCTTGAATTTGTGGATATTTATCCATTAAGTTTTTGAGCAGTTCACCAGGGAAAAAACACAAACGCAGACTTTCACTGGCTCGCGCACCATAAACCTGACAGTTAAGATTAGGAAACAATGTATGATGTCCGAAGGACTCACCTTTTCTGACCGTGGTAATTACTTCTCCACTGTCATCAATTAACCTCACTTTGCTGCTAAGTACAACATAAATACCGGGTTCAACTCCTGTACCTGACCAAAATTTCCCTATTTTCGGTTCTCTGTATTTTAGTTGCTGTCCATAGATTTGAAATTCTGCGACAGAAAAGGAATATCCTAGGGTTTGATTGAATAATTCCTGGGAAATTTGTGTTTTAACTGATTCTTGGACCATAAATTTAGAGAATTTAGAAGATGATGATCTGATTTTCTGCAATTGCGTAAGTACTTGATAGGTTCCCCCTTGTAACACCGGACACAATCATCTGTTACCCCTGGGTTGATGAGGAGCATCGTCTTAACTCACCCCCCAAGGGTTTCTAAATTAGGGGATGATAGCTATTTAATTTTTATGAAATTTCAGCAATTGAATCGGTACAAATGCATTAGTATTTCCCCTAGATTTTCCTGTGATATCAGTAATAGATATTTGGCAAGTCACACCTTCATGGGTATTTTCTGATGCAGTTTCAGATTTACCTTTAGTGGATAGTCCCATTTGTTTGAGTAAGCGTTTGATATGACATTCACTCAATTGCAGTCCAAACTCTTTAGCTAAGTGTTTACTTAACCAGTTAGCTGTCCAACGCCGAAAACCATAACCATAGTCGTGGGGATGATGGTTGACAAGTTCTTCAAGGCGTGCTATATATTCCTCATTGATAGCCTTCGGACGACCAACTGGTGATGTTTCCCATTCGTGGGCTTTCCCACTACGGGCTATATGTATCCAGTGTCTGGCGGTAGCTGAACAGCATCCTAAAGTACGACATATTTCCCTTTGTGATTTTCCTTCATCTGCCAACAGCATAATTGAAATCCGTTGGCGGTATAATTCTGGTATATCTTCTGCCAACTTTTTGAGTAATAATTGGCGTTGAAATGGTGTCAATAATTTACCATTCATCTTCCGTAACCTAATATTTGATTGCTGGCTTTTATACCATAACCGTCGCAATTAACAGTAAAATACTTTGTTGTCAGGTATGGCTGGTATCTCCCAATCTCAATAGGTTATAGATCATTCTTTCCATGATAGCGACATCGAACCAAAGTAATAGTGTTAGTGTCTAATTATACAATTAACTGCAAAATAGACATCCTCAGCCCATCAGGTCTAATTTTGATGGATACCCATATCAAGCGAGCCATATACTTGCAACTCAAGGTATATAGAAAGGGTCTTTTCTAAAACTAAGAAAGTCTGCTACAACTGCTAAAGGCAGATGGTTTTGATATATGGGAACTTATGACTGGGCAACAATGTACAAAGTCAATCTAGCCAGTTGTTTTCCACAGTTTACTATCTCGTCGGTGTTGGGTGTTTCTTGGAACTCATATTAAGCAAACGAGATACTCAATTGCAAGCTATATGCAACATCTCTTACTGAGGGACTCGCCAAAGGATGATAGTATTGTCTTCACCACCAGTGACCAGAGTCTGACCATCAGGACTGATAGCCAAGGCGGTGACAGTATCCGCGTGTCCCACAAGTGTACGCATTTGTTGACCTGTGGCTAAATCCCAAAGTCTAATTGTGCGACCTGCTTCCAGCTGCGCTTCGCGATCGCGCCCACCACTAACAAGAGTGGTATTATCGGGACTAAAAGCAATGGATGTTACAGTTTCGATATTCTCTGCTAGTGTCTGGGTTTTCCCTTCTGTCCCTAAATCCCCAAGTGTCATCGTGCGTAGCTTACCGCCGGAGTCATCGCGACTAGCAATAGCTAGGGTCTGACCATCTGGACTCAAAGCCACACCTGTAACTATTTCCCCATCTTGCTCAACTGTGCGGAGCAAAACTGCTCTGTGCAGATCCCAAATTTTAATAGTTTTGTCAAAACTACCACTGACTAGAGTTACACCATCTGCACTCATAGCTAGTGAACGCACCCAAGATGTATGACCTCTGAGCGTACCTCTTAACCTTCCCGTGGCCATATTCCACAGTTTAATAGTACCATCATCACTACCACTAACTAAAGTGCTGGCATCTGGGCTAAAGGCTAAGGCGTGAATTGAATCGGAATGTCCCCTGAGGGTGCGAAGTAACTCACCAGTAGGAAGATTCCAAATTTTGATAGTTTGATCATCGCCACCACTAACTAAAGTACTTCCATCCGGGCTGATAGCTACGACATTCACCCTTTGTCGGCTATTGACCGTCGTAATTACCTCGCCTGTAACTAAATTCCAAACTTTAATACTCCCTTCCCCACTGCTGGCAAAAATCTGGCTATCGGGACTAATAGCCACAGATAAAACCACATCTTCATGACCTTCCAGAGCTTTAGCTAAGGTAATATTCTTGAAACTTGAATTGGGAGACCCTTCGGTAACTGACCCGCCACCACTACTATGATCTTGAGTCAATGTAGACAATAACACAGTCTGAAAGCGCTGATATTGCTGATACCAAGAATCTTCAATCCCAAATAACATCATCAAGGCACTGACTAAAACTATATTTTTCAGTAAGCTATATTGGATTGGTAAAGATGAAATCTGAGTTACCGGTATTTTTTCCGAAGATTTACTTACTTTTGCTAGTGCTAGTGGTTGTTTTGGGTTCAAGTCTTTCATGACTTCATCGGCTGATTGGTAACGCTGCTCGATATCTTTTCTCAACAGCTTATCGAGAACATAATCCAATTCAGTACTCAATGGACTTCGCAAATATTGTCGCCAATTAGTCACCCAACCATAGCCATATTCCAGCCACAACTGAAAGGGAGCAATTCCAGTTAGTAAATGAAAGCAGGTAGCCCCCAAACCAAACAAATCACTAGCAGGGTAAGCCTTACCATCTCTAATTTGCTCCAATGGCGAATAACCATGGGAACCAATTGATGTCCCCATGTTCTTCGGTGCTCTGGTGGTTAACTGCTTCGAGGAACCAAAATCTATGAGGCTTAATCTTCCGTCACCATGTCGTCGAATAATATTTTCTGGTTTGATGTCCCGGTGAATCACACCACGGTCATGGATAAACTTGAGGACAGGCAATAAATGCAGCAAAATTGCTTTAATTTCCGCCGGTCTATATAGTTTTCGCCGTTGCAACTCGGTTAACAAATTTTGCCCATTGACAAACTGCTGTACTAAATACAAACAGTCGTCTTGCTCAAAATAAGCTAAAAGAGTTGGTATTTGTGGGTGTTCTCCTAGCTCTTGCAGACGCTTTGCTTCCTGAGCAAATAATTCTACTGCTTTGTTTTGCGACCAAGTTCCTTGAAACTTCGGCGCTAATTGCTTGACCACACAACGTTCATTTAGTTTATCTGTATCCTCGGATAAATAGGTTCTGCCAAATCCCCCCTGATCGGAAAGCAACCGAATCACACGGAAGCGATTTCGCAAAAGTGGTACCAAGGGGGTACTACAACTTTGGCATAACTTCTGTGTGTCGGGATTGAGGGGATTTGGGCAATCGGGATTTAAGCAGCAGATCATCATCTGACAGGCGCGACTGCACAATAAATAATGTTAAGTTAGCCCCGAAACTTCCCTTAATTAACATTGGCTCTCGCTCAATCATGGTAGAAAACACTGAATTGGGATTGGGGATTTACTTATATAGTAAGTTTTGGTAAATGCTCACCCATTTTTCCGTTTGCACCGAAAACTACAAGAGCCAGAAAATTCCTGATTTTATATTGATTATATTATAATATAATCTCACTGTGTACAAGTCCCACAAAACTCTATTTTGCTATTTTGCTCACTTGTATCTTCTCTACATGGTAAGTAGACAAACAGATAAAAAATTCATATTTAAAACCCCCGATTAATTCAAACAACCGGGGTACAAACGCTAATGTATTTCTAATTACCTGTCACTTTTTCCAGAAGGTTCTTAACATTCTGTTCTACTGAAGTTGAACTCTGTGAATTTTCAGGGGTCTTCATCTTGTCTATGTCAGCGTCTCCCTGAACTTCATTGAGTCCTTTGATTGACTTTTCTTGAGTTTCTTTGAGTCCCAATGGTTTGGATTTAGCTACCTCGTCAGTTTGGCGTTGCGTTTCCAGAAGCTGTGTCGGGCCTTCTTGAGGATCACTTTGATAACTACTGATGGCAAAAGCAGCTGAGGCGCTGGAGAAAAATAGCAGGACACAGGCAGAAGCCACAATTATAAAACGCACTGGGTGTAAAATGGATAAAATCACATGATAATTCTTCATCTTCAATCCTCAATAACAGCTTTAACACCGTGATGGTTGCACATACTAATGAGCAATGAATACCTTTAGTAGTAAAGAATGGGTGTGAAATTATTTATAGCATTTCCCATGCTCGTGAGGTACAATTTTTTTAGTTTGAGGGAACAGGGAATAGGGAATAGGGAATTGGTGTGTACTTCATGAGCCTGAAAAAGGCTTTATTTATTAATATGTGCTCTTTGATTGGTTACGTTATGAAATAGCTTGACTTACTTAGTAAATTCTCCTTTTTTATGTCTCAGTACTATTTTATGAGTAAATCACTCACACTTGTATCAACCCGGAGAATGAAATTTATTTGAATTTATTTGAATTTATTTGAATTTATTTGATTTATATTGGTCTATATTTGTCCGTTAATCAATCTTGAGGTAGACGAACTTCAAACCAATTTAGCTGTGTTTTGGTTGCAGGTATGATCTGGAAAATTCAATATATTATCTCACCTGTATCTTCCTAAAGTAGACGCTCAAGATCCCCCTGTCAGTGTCCCTAAATCCAGCTTGTGATGTATTATTACTGACTCATTAATGTTGATTGGTTGTGACAAGGGAGTGGTGTGAAAGATAAGTACACTACTTTAACAGCTTTTATCTATTTTAACATTTCTCTAAAGATACTACACTTGTATTACTAGACTGTCCACAAATGGAAGGAGCAAAAGTTATGCATGCGATCGCTCGCACTCCCACTACTGAAATGGAAGTTACCAGTATCCGCCTAGAAAGGGAACTCAAAGATAAACTTAAAGAAATAGCCCATAACCAGGGATATCAAGCCTTGATTAGAGAGATCCTCTGGAACTATGTACAACAAAAATCAGGTGAGTGGAAACCAGGATTTTCCCGCTCCGATATTCGAGCTAGTGTACCTGCTACAGCTGAGAAAGAAGAACATTGTGTACTGACGGGTCAATTAATTCATCCCCAAGAATCGATGTTTTTAGGACTAACTAGAAATGGTGATATGGTTCCCTTGAGTGTAGAAAGTTTAGCCACTTAGTGGGAAATTTCCGTGGATGCAGCCCATTTCCGGGAGGCTGCATTCAGAATAAGAGCATAAATTTCATGGGCACATATTTTGTTAAAATTGTCTTATCCTTAAAGCTGGTGAGTCCCATGACTTTGTGTGGAATGGGGCGATCGCCGTTGAGAGTGTCTTCCCAGATCAAATTTCCCTCTTGTGGGAAATTTGTTTCATCCTGAATGTGGCCAAATTTCCCGATCAAAGCCAACCAAATTCCGAAAGTGACTGAAAAATCAAAAATCCGAGAAAACCTTGCTCTGTGCCCTGCTGGAGATGAAACAGGTCTAGAAAACAATTTGGCTGTTGAGCCAGTTACTTTACCAGAGGTGGCAGTTAAAATTGAGAAAATAGCCGAAAGAAAGCGAAAAATTGCGGCTAAGATCCAAATTCCTCACCCTGTTGAACGGATTTGGAAAGTGCTAACAGACTATGAAGCCTTGTCTGAATTCATTCCCAATCTGGCTCAAAGTTGCTTGTTAGAGCATCCTCACGGTGGTATTCGACTAGAACAAATCGGCTCTGTGCGCTTACTCAAGTTCAATTTTTGCGCCCGTGTGGTTTTGGATTTGGAAGAACAGTTCCCTAAACAGATTAATTTCTCGATGGTAGAGGGAGATTTTAAGGACTTTTCTGGTATCTGGTGTTTAGAGCCTGATTCCCGGGGTGAGGAATTTGGAACTACCTTGTGTTATACCATTCAAGTTTGCCCCAAACTAACGATGCCAATCACAATCCTGGAACGTCGCCTCAGCGATGATTTGCGGTTAAATCTTTTAGCTATTCACCAGCGTGTAGAGGAGTTATGGCAAACTGCTGAATAGACCCTGAGCATTCATTCAGTATTTTTCTGCCTCAAAAATAATCAGCCTTTTCGCAGAAAAGGCTGATTAAATATCAACAAGATTATTTTGGTTTATATTTGTGGAATACCCCCAGGGGAATTCGAATCCCCGTCGCCTCCGTGAAAGGGAGGTGTCCTAGGCCTCTAGACGATGGGGGCTTAAGACTCAGACTTTATATATACTAATTACTTTTCTAGTGGATGTCAATAGGTTTTGCAAAAAAAATTTTCCCGGCTAAGATGGACGACAATACATAGCTGATATTGGAGTTTGTGCATCCAGAACACAAAGCCATAGGATGAGCAGCGATGAATGTAGCTGTTGATTTTTCACCAGTGTTTGATACTAACTAGAGGACTGTGGAATTTTTGCCCTAGCAGTCAGCCATTCAAGTCAGATAGACGACTAAGTATGAAAAAACTCTGGATTTCGCTGGGGACAAAGGATGGGATGTTGTACGCTGTAGAAGTAATATTTACCATTCTTTACAAAAGATTTTGAAATACATAGCTCAAAATCTACAACATGGAAGCATCTTTTGAAATCACCCTACAAATGGTCAGCGTGGTTGTTGCAGGCATTACCGCCCAGGTCTTGGCTGCATACTTCCGCTTACCGAGTATTGTCTTGTTATTACTACTAGGCATTCTGCTAGGCTCCGATGGGCTGGGATTGTTGCATCCTCATGTCCTTGGTGCTGGTCTGGAAGTGATTGTTGCCCTAGCAACGGCAATAATTTTATTTGAAGGCGGACTCAATTTGGATATAGAGGAACTGGGGAGAGTGTCAGTTAGCCTACAATTGCTGGTCACCCTGGGAACACTGATTACATTAATTGGCGGTAGTATGGCAGCCCACTGGCTGGGGGAATTTCCTTGGAATATAGCCTTTCTCTACGGCTCCATCATTGTAGTCACAGGGCCAACTGTCATCAGTCCCCTGCTCAAACAAATCAACGTAGATCGTCAAGTGGCAACTATTTTAGAAGGAGAAGGAGTTTTAATCGACCCTGTAGGGGCTATTCTGGCATTCGTCGTCCTCGACACCATTACTAACGGCGATGCTGACCCCATAAATGCCATCATCGGCTTACTGATGCGTCTGGGAATTGGTGCGGCAATTGGTGGAGCCGGGGGCTACTTGATGAGCTTGATTTTCAAACGCGCTAATTTTCTCTCATCAGAGTTAAAAAACCTAGTGGTGCTGGCGATTCTGTGGGGTCTATTTACCTTGGCACAGACGATTAGGAGTGAATCAGGAATTATGACTACGGTCATCGCTGGTGCGGTATTTGCTAACTCCTCAGTGCCAGAAGAGCGTCTATTACGCAGCTTTAAAGGTCAGCTGACAATTCTGGGGGTGTCGGTGCTATTTATTCTCCTGGCGGCAGACCTTTCCATTGCCAGTGTGTTTGCTTTGGGTTGGGGCAGTGTATTGACTGTTTTAGTGCTTATGTTCGTGGTTCGCCCCGTTAACATTCTTTGCTGTACTTGGAACAGTAACCTGAATTGGCGACAGAAAGTATTTTTAAGTTGGGTGGCTCCTAGGGGTATTGTCAGTGCTTCTGTGGCGTCTTTGTTTGCCATTGCGTTGACACAGCGGGGTATTAATGGTGGTGATGCTATCAAAGCTCTGGTGTTCTTGACAATTATCATGACGGTGGTTTGCCAAGGGTTAACAGCCGGAACAATTGCTAAATGGCTGCGTATCACCTCTAAGGATGCCACAGGGGCGGTGATTGTGGGTTGTAATCCCTTGAGCTTGTTGGTTGCGCGTTTCTTTCATGAACGGGGAGAAAAAGTAGTCATGATTGATACTGACCAAGAACGTTGTGCCAAAGCAGCGGCGGAAGATATTCCGGTGATTTCTAGCAGTGGATTGGATGTTTCTGTTTTGGAGGAAGCTGGACTGGCTTCTGTGGGAACTTTCCTGGCTATGACCAATAATGGTGAGGTGAACTTTGTCTTGGCTCAACGGGCGGCTGAAGAATTTAGCCCGCCGCGTGTTTTGGCAGTGTTTCCCCGGAAACCCCAAGCTAATTCTAGTTCTAGTCACAAGGTTAACCAAGCTTTTAGCACGGAGTTAGCCATTAAGACTTGGAATGAGTATCTCAACGATGGCAGAGTGAAGTTGGGGACAACTACACTCAATGCTCCCGAATTTACCAAACAACAAGAGCGTATCCAAGACAAGATTAAGAGCGGAGATTTGATTCCGTTGTTGCTGGAAAGAGAAAACCGTCTACAGGTAGTGCCAGCTAGTCAAGAATGGTTAGTAGGCGATCGCATTATATACTTGTTACACGACCCCAGACCCAACTTATTAAAGCGTTTATCCGGTGGTAGCCCTTCAACTCGCCTGTCTCTGGAAACTTTACCGGAGGTGGAGGAAGTACCCTTGGCTTAATGTGGTATAATGACAAAGCCTAGGCGTAATTTATAAATTCCCCTGCCAAAAGAACGTAAATCAAGCTAAGATAGTTGGCTAATCAGAGCAGCAACTGCAATAGATATAGTTATATATTTAGCCTGATGCCATAGCGACCAGTGGCAACTACCTTAGATTCAGTGTCCATATTGTGCAACTCCTCATAAAAATTGCAGTTCAATAATGGTGATTGTCCCCGGTCTCATGGAAAAGTTAGAAACTTGAAAACCACCCTATTGCGACATTTTGAGTCCCGGCATAGGAAGTCATGATTTTGAGCAGGATGCATCTCTTGTAGTTAAGATAAAATTGCTTTGCTAGTCAACCGCAACCCAGCCGAGTGAACGATAACAGCTATGTCCTACGTCTCCCTGCTAAAAAATATACCGGAAATTCTCAGCCGACCAACTGGGATAGCAGTAATAGCCTCTCTTGGCATCCACGGTGCTATTGCGTTGATTGTACCATTGATGCCTGTAGATTCTAATTCATCTCAACCATCAGAAGTAGCCAAATCAGTTGGTATCTTGGAATTAAGCCAAGCTGATCAAGCGCGTCTGCCAGAAAATCCCAAAATACCGCCTGAAACATCCCTACCGTCACTACCTGCAGAATGGTCACTACCTCCAAGACCGCCACTTCCGCCTCCGAATCTGGATATGCCTAGAAGTAGACCGCCGTTACCATCATCTGCTTATACCCAACCTGTCTTGCCGCCAATGAGGACAACACTGAATTATCAGGTTGTTCCTCCTCCTAATCGGAATGTTTCCTCGCCCCAGAGGACTGCTACACCTATACCAGCCCCTAGGGTTGAATCTGAGGTTCCTGGAGAGCAATATCGATTTACCTCTAATTTTAATGCTGCCGCTCAAAAATTCACCCCTTCTACGCGAACTTTTAATCACAGCGAAATACAAGTGGCAGTGAAACCAATACCTGTAGAAGGATTGCCAAAACTAACTCCATCTCCAGTACCAGGGGATTTACCAAATACCCGCCCTACCACCGCAGCAGTGAATAATGCCGGTGAAAGTCGTCGAAATCAAGCCCTCATAGCTCGTCTTCAGGAAAGCCGACAACAACCTGAGCAACCGAGTCATCAAAGCACTCCCTTGCAGTCGGAATCTAGGGACACAAAACCAGAGACCCCTGTCGAGAAAGTAAATGCAGCCCGGGGAACGATGGACTCCGGCACTGCGCGAGGCGCGATCGCCCACTTGAACTCACATCAGGATATCAGAGAGGAAATTCAGCAAGACTACCCCAATTCCCAACAAAAACCAGTTATCCGCGACACCATTGCCGTCAATCAGCCCCGGCTTGAAGGCAGAGTGTGGGGTTTCTTAGTGGTGGGTACTGAAGGGCAGGTTTTAGATATTAAATTCCCCAAGGGATTAGTTTCTACTGAGTTGCAATCAAAGGCCAGAGAATATTTTGCTACTAAGTCTCCTCGAGGAGATCAACAAGTCAGCATTTATCCATTCAATCTCAGTTTCAAAAAAGACGGTAACACTGCTGCAACTACCGTCAAACCATTACCGGAACTGCGAGTCCCCAATGAGCAGTCAGCACCTGCACAGGCTGTTACTGCCAAGACTACACCCGAACCTAATAATAGTTCGCTGTCTTCCACTCTAGAATCTAGTGAAAAATTAATACAACAGTTGCGCCAAGTGCGAGAGGAAAGAACGAACTCTAATTTAGAAGAATCAAATTTAGAAGAATCAAATTAACAGTGGCGAGTTTAGCGGAGGTGGAGCTTCAGGTTTCCCCTCCAACTACCACATCACGAATTCGCAGACTCGGACCACCACAACCAACAGGTAAGCCATTCTGTCCACCTTTACCGCAACCACCAGACTCATCCCAATAAAAGTCATCACCCACGGATTCAATATCCGCCAGGGTTTGGAAAACGTTACCCGAAAGTGTCACATCCCTGACGGGTTCGGCTAGTTTACCGTTTCTAATCATCCACGCTTCTCCGGCAGTAAAGGTGAACATTTCCCCGTTGGTCATACCACCTAGCCAGTTACGGGCATATACACCTTGTTTGAGATCAGTAAATAAATCTGCAACTGGGGTTTTTCCCCGGGCAATCCAGGTGTTAGTCATCCGCACAATGGGGTTAAACTGATAATTAAGACAACGAGCATTACCGGTGGGGGCTTCTTCTAACTTGCCGGCGGTTTCACGAGAATGTAAACGTCCTACCAAAATACCATCTTGAATCAGTTGCGTAGTTGTACTAGGTGTACCTTCATCATCATACAAATAGCTACCACGATGCCCTAGGGGAGCGGCACCATCAAAAATTTGTAGTTCTTCTGGCCCAAACCGCCGTCCCATGCTCATGACTTCCAATAGGTCTGGGTTTTCGTAAGCCATATCGGCTTCAGAAAGATGTCCAAAGGCTTCGTGAACAAATAAACCTGTCAGCACTGGGTCAATGACCACTGTGTAGGTATTGGCTTTTACTGATGGTAGAGTTAAGGCAGCAACAGCTCTTTGGGCGGCACTTTTAACTTGTTCATCGAAAGCAGTTAAATCTTCGTAAGCCTGGCGAGAACCGGTAGTTTCCCTGCCTGTTTGCACGGTAGCGCCGTTTCTGGCTGTGGCGGAAAACCGCATTTCCATATCTACCCAAGATTGCTCGATCAGAGTTCCTTCAGAGGTAGCAATAATCACTTTTTGCGCGCTGTCAGCATAGCGGACTGAAGTGTTGGTAATGCGATGATCAAAGCTTTTTAATACATCAGTATAGCGATCGCACAGTTCTTTTTTCTGCCCAATGGGAATTTGACGGGGGTCACTCCCGGTCAGGGGTAGCTGGTATACTGCTTGTACTGCTTCAATGGGGGCTAGTATAGTTTGTTCATCACCTATCATCTGAGCCGCTGCGATCGCTTCTTCCATGCGTTCTTTAATTGTCCCTAACTCATTAAAACTACTGAATCCCCAGCCACCTTTATAACAAGCTCGAATATGTCCGCCTATAGAAATGCTTTCGCTGAGGGTTTCTATTTTGTCTCCGCGCAACAAAATGTCGGTTCCTTCTGCTTGCTCTAGGCGAATCAGTAAATAGTCTACTCGGTATGAGTAGCGGGTGATGAGGTCGGAAAGTAGATTTTGAGCTTCAGCAAGTGTTTTTGGCATTTTTTCTGAGGGGGCAAATATTTAAACGCAAAGGGGCGCAAAGTCCGGCGCAAAGGGGCGCAAAGGCTAAGTTCACTCAAAAAGCTGTTGTTCTGCTACTTTCCAATACCGGGAGAATCTTTTCAGGTCTATATAGCCATCGTATTCTAAGAATGGTTCGGTTTCCCAGACTTCTAAATTTAATGATGTTTCTATTTGGTGGCAAATATGCTTAAATCTGGGGCTGGGACTGGCTGCTGTGGCTACTACATCGGCATGATGTTCTTGGGCAAATGCTACAATTTCTTGGGCTACGTTACCACGGCGAATGGTGACTGGGAGCTCTAATAGGCATTCATAAATAAATGTGATCCGTTTGAGGCTGATTTGCCATTCTTCAATTAAGGCATCATCCCATACCCAGATGGCTGGAGCATGGGGGTATTGTTGTAATGCTCCGGTTTGTGAACTCAGTGAGTCCCCATGTACCCAAACTATTGTTTGACTCATTTTTTACTTCTTTTGCCTTGTTGCCAACTTTGACTATTGGGGTTTTTGGTAAATTTACTCCGGGGAAACAGTCTCTTTTCTAATTGTTCATAGCTACCTTCCAAGTCACAATGACCATGAAGGTTACACTGGCGACAATAAACACCTTTGGTATAGCGTTCTAAGTTTTCACGGTTGAAAAAATAGGGTTTATGGCTAAAGGTGCTGGCTACCCATTGCCATGACATATTATTACTAGCTGGGTCACCATCTAACAAGTGTTGTAAAAACCATTCGGCTCCGGCTTGCCAACGAATGCGCCGCCAATGGACAATATAAGCGGCTAGCCACATCCGCATATGGTTGTGTAAGTAGCCGGTTGAGCGTAATTCCTGGCTAAAGCTATCTATACACACCATTCCTGTTTGGCTTTGGCTGATGTCTGCTGGTAAGTTGGGGGCGTAGTCTGTTGGGGTGTACCCAGTTTTATATTCTTCTTGGTCTTCCCATATGCGATCGCCTAGTTTCATATACAATCTCTGCCAATAGTCACGCCAAGCCAATTCATTAATTAGCTTAGTCGCATCTTTGGGGTCTTGTACTTTTGCTAACACATAATCCCGCACCTCGCCCAAGCTTAACACTCCATAACGAATATAGGGTGAAAGTCTGGTGACAGCCCCATTTAAAAAATTACGTGTTTTCGCGTAGGTTACCGGGTTTACTTGTTTTAGTAATTTCTGTGCAGCTTTACGCCCTCCCACGGTTTCACTCACATGACCATCCCTTTGGGCTGCATGGGGGAATTGTTCCCCCAGGTAGGCTATTAACTCATCGCGGTTACTAAAATCACGTCGCATATGTTAAGTTTATATATAATTACGGTCAACTATTGCTTTTGGGGATGGATATAGTCTACAAAGTAGAACTGAGGCACTAACTGGAATTTCAGCCAGGAGTAAGCTCCCATACTTAATGCTGCTGTGATTACTAAGGGCAAACCTAACTTAATTCTCAAAGCATCAGGAAGTAAAGCAACTCCAGCAATAGTAGTTATACTATATACTAATAATCCCACTTGTAAGCGTTGTATAACCTTAAGAGCGTTACGACAACTGCGACAATGCCGAGTGTGTTGTGAATAGCGATCAAGTAATACAGCACGCTGATCATTAATGGGGGTAGGTGCGATCCTAATTCCTACTTCTTCCCAAGGTAGCTGACCGCCACAATACTGATCAAACCAATTACGAAACTCAATTACCAAACGGTCTGCACCTGTAGCTAGTTTATAGATACTCTTCCAGCTTGCAGATGCTTGTTTGTCTTGCAGAAACTTTTCTTGCTGGTGTAAAATAATCATATCTCCATCCAGTACCAGATTACGGGTGTTGACATGAGTCCACCACCGCGGTATAATATGGTGGAGTGTTTTGGCAAAGTTGCGGGTAAATTGGGCGACAACTCTGGACTTACCCGGAGATACAGGAATGCAGTAGGTGACAAGTCCCAGTTTTTTCTCCCCAGAGTCCCCTAAAGTAATGGCATACTCCAAACGACAAGGAGGTACAAAGGTGATTGTAGTTTTCATACCTCTATTAATCACTGTTTCAATTAACTTTGAAGTGGATTGTACAACCTCCATAGATATGGGTACGGCATTTTCTCTTTTACCCTGTACCCCATGATGAGTAAAAGGGACATGACTAGGATCTGCGACATTTTCCACTAAAGTTTGCCAATCATATTCTAAATCCCGCACATAAGACGACCACACAAACCCTTTATTAGCATCTATTTGAGGTGACAGGGGTAAGGGCGTATTGGCTGCTTGTGCTGCTGAGTTCCCATCAGGCCAAACCCAAAGTAAATCATTAGCCTGGCGAACTGGTAGTGAAATTACACAGTAATTATTTTGATTTTTAGTCACAATTTCTGGGTTTTCCGCTTGGGGAATGTGAGTACACACCCCTTGAGAATCAAATTCCCAACCATGATAACTACACATTAAATTACCAGTTTTCTCCTCAACACGTCCTTCACTCAAAGGAGCGAGGCGGTGGGGACATTGGTCTAAAAATACCCGGTAAGTCTCAGATGACTTAGGCTTCCAGATAACTAAACGAATTCCTAACAGAGTGACTGGTGTTGGTCGTTGAGGGTCAATATCTTCTACTGGTGAGAGGGGATACCACTGTTGGAAAAAGTTAAATTCAGATGGCATTGTTGATGATGGTGGTGTTTAAGTTGGGTGGAAAATCTGACGCTCAGGCGCTCTTTTCGCCAAAGCCACTTACTAAGATATTGTCACAGAAGATGAAAAAATTCCCTGTGGCTATTTCTCACCTCCCCTCATACAGGTAAAATTTTGATCAGATGGCTATCTAAAATACATAATGAGTGACATTCCCCAAACCGGACAACTCGCGCCTAATTTCTCCATCCCTGACCAAGATAATCATACCGTTAGCCTGGGTGATTTTCCCGGTCAATGGGTTATATTATATTTTTACCCCAAAGATGATACCCCTGGCTGTACCACCGAAGCCAAGGACTTTACGGAATTGTCTGCCGAGTTCAGCCAACTGGGAGGTAAAATATTAGGTGTAAGTCCAGATTCCACAAAAGCTCATTGTAAGTTTATTGACAAACATAATTTAGCTATTACCTTGTTAAGTGACCCTGAACACCAGGCCATAGAAGCCTATGGCGCTTGGCGGTTAAAGAAATTCATGGGTAAAGAATATATGGGTGTAGCCCGGTCAACATTTCTCATCTCACCAGATGGGATAATTGCTTATACTTGGCCCAATGTTAAAACTAAAGGTCATGGACAAGCAGTATTAACTAAGTTACGGGAATTAGCGCTTTGAGATCCCCGACTTCTTTGATCAACTCCCAACTCAGCGAGCGTATACACCAGAAGTCGGGGATCTTGGGATTAACCAAGGAGGAAATCTTGTTTGAGATCCCCGACTTCTTTGATCAACTCCCAACTCAGCGAGCGTATACATCAGAAGTCGGGGATCTTGGGATTAACCAAGGAGGAGGAGATGACAAAATTATAACTATTGAAAAAAACTCAGTCAAAGCAGTTAGTTTATGTCTATCCGTCCTATATATCTTGATTGTCACGCTACTACACCTGTAGATGAACGGGTATTAGCAGCCATGATGCCCTATTTTACAGAACACTTTGGCAATCCATCTAGTATTAGTCATGTTTACGGTTGGGAAGCGCAAGCAGCTGTCAAACAAGCACGGGAAATTTTAGCCACAGCTATTAATGCTACACCCGAAGAAATCGTATTTACCAGTGGTGCTACAGAAGCCAACAATTTAGCCATTAAAGGTGTAGCTGAGGCTTACTTTCAACAGGGTCAGCATATTGTCACCGTAGCGACAGAACATAGTGCGGTGCTTGACCCTTGTAATTATTTAAAATCTTTGGGATTTGATATTACCATTCTCCCAGTCCAGCCAGATGGTTTAATTGATTTAACTGAGTTAGAAAAGGCCTTGCGTCCTGATACAATTTTAGTATCAGTCATGGCGGCTAATAACGAAATAGGCGTATTACAACCCTTGGCAGAAATTGGGGAAATTTGTAGGGAAAGAAATATCATTTTTCATACAGATGCAGCCCAAGCTATTGGTAAAATTCCCTTGGATGTCCAGGGGATGAAAGTTGATTTGATGTCCCTGACCGCACATAAAGTATATGGACCCAAGGGGATTGGGGCTTTATATGTCCGCAGACGTAACCCTAGAGTTAAACTCGCACCGCAACTACATGGCGGTGGACATGAGCGGGGGATGCGTTCGGGAACTTTATATACACCGCAAATTGTCGGTTTTAGTAAAGCTGTGGAAATAGCGATCGCCTCCCAAGCAACAGAAAATCAACGCCTAGGGGAACTCCGACAAAGGTTATGGGAACAGCTCTCACAGTTATCGGGGATTCACCTCAACGGACATCCCACCCAGCGACTAGGGGGAAATTTGAATATTAGTATTGAGGGGGTAGATGGTGCGGCGTTATTGTTAGGGTTACAACCAGTCATGGCGGTTTCTTCTGGTTCTGCTTGTTCCTCCACCAGTACAGCACCCTCCCATGTGCTGACAGCTTTGGGACACTCGGAAAAATTAGCTTATGCTTCCCTGCGGTTTGGGATGGGACGATTTAATACTGCTGAACAGATGGATATAGTCGCACAGCAGGTTATTTCTACTGTGGAAAGTTTACGCTCTCTCAAGTTCGCTTAATTGGTTAGGGTCATTGGACCCCACCCCCTCCGCTGCGAGCCAGGAGGGGAGTTCAAATTAGAAATTGAATGCTGCTAAAATCCAGCATAACTTCTATTTAAATTTTAGAAGTATAGCAATCCAAAATTTCATCTACCCTGATAGAGGAGGAAACATCAAAATGCAGAATCTTTTTGCGGAATTGAACTTTCATCGTCTCAAATCCGACCCAGATTTTAAAGAAGATAGTGTTAGGGAAGTAATTATTTTGCCGATTTTAAAAGCACTTGGTTATAGGGAAATAAATATAGTTCGTAGTAAAACATTACAACATCCTTTTTTAAAAATTGGTAGTAAAAAACGCCCGGTAAATCTTATTCCTGATTATGTTTTGAAGTTAGAAAATAAATTTGCTTGGGTGCTTGATGCAAAATCACCCAATCAAAATATCAAATCATGTGAGCATATAGAGCAAGTTTATAGTTATGCTATCCACCCGGAAATTAGGACTAATTATTTTGCTCTTTGTAATGGCGTAGAATTTTCTCTATTTAAAACTCCCGAAACTGACATACCTATTCTATTTTTTGCCCTTGATGAAATTGAATTTTATTGGGAAAAATTAAATCAATATCTTTCACATAATAGCTTTCAATCTGGCAAAAACTTTAGTTATGAAAATACTACAGCTACAGTTAAACATCAAGGTAATTTTAATTATAACACCCGTCCTTTATTAGCAGAAATTCCCGTAACCAAACGAGCTGCAAGAAGACATTTTGGCGTTCATGGATATTTTACTAAACAAGCTTGGAATGTAGTAGCTGAATATATAAAAAATTTTAGTCAACCTGGAGATTTAATTCTTGATCCTTTTGGGGGTAGTGGTGTAACAGCAATTGAAGCTTTAATGAATAACAGAAAAGCCATTAGCATAGATATTAATCCTATGGCGGTCTTTATCGTTAATTCCTTAATTGCTCCTGTAGATTTTAATGAACTTTCAGCAGCTTTTGAAAGAGTTAAAAAAGAATATCAAAAAAAAGAACCCACTACAGAAACTGAAATAAAGAAAGCATTGATAAAATACCCCTATCCTCAAGGTTTAAAATTACCTAAAGGTTCAGATGTCGAAACAGTAGAACAGTTATTTAGTGATAAACACTTAGCACAGCTAGGTTTATTAAAGTCAATTATTCAAAAAGAGAAAGACAAAAACATTAAAGATTCATTGATGTTAATGTTTTCTGGACTCATAACTAGACTAAATCTCACATATCATACTTCAAATCGTCTTGTTCGTCCCGGTGGTAATTGTTCTCTGTTTGTTTATTATCGCTATAGAATTGCACCTAAACCCTTAGACCTTGATATTATCAAATATTTTGAACTGCGATTTCAAAAAATAGTATCAGCTAAAAAAGAGATGGAATATTACATTAATGAAAAAACCATTTCTCATGCAAAAATTATTAAACATTCAGCCACAGATTTAAGTTTTATTGCTTCTGAAAGTGTAGATTATATATACACTGACCCTCCCTATGGTAAAAAAATACCCTATTTAGACTTATCGGTCATGTGGAATGGGTGGCTAGATTTAAAAGTCACAGAAAAAGACTATGAACAAGAAGCAATTGAAGGAGGAGAACATAAAAAAACTAAAGATGAATATAATAACCTGATAGCCGCTAGCATTAAAGAAATGTATAGAGTGTTAAAATTTGACCGTTGGTTATCATTTGTATTCGCCCATAAAGATCCTGAATTTTGGCATTTAATTATTGATACTGCGGAAAAGTGCGGATTTGAATATATTGGAGCAGTACCGCAAAAAAATGGACAGACAAGTTTTAAGAAAAGACAAAATCCTTTTACAGTTTTGTCAGGACAATTAATAATTAATTTCCGCAAAGTTCGTAGTCCTAGAACTATCATGAAAGCTAATTTAGGAATGGATATTGCAGAAATTGTCATTGAAACTATTGAAGGAATTATTGCTAAAAATGATGGGGCTTCATTGGAGCAAATTAACGATGAACTAATTATTAAAGGTTTAGAGTTAGGTTTCTTAGATTTGTTAAAAAAAGAGTATTCAGATTTAACGCCGATTTTAATAGGTAATTTTGACTATGACGAAAAACCTGAACTATTTACTTTGAAGAAAGATACAAAATTCCAGTCACATATTGATGTAAAACTGAGAATTAAATACTATTTAATTAGTTATCTAAGAAGAATGGAACGAGAAAATAATCATCCAGGTTTTGATACAATAGTTCTGCATCTGTTACCATTGTTGAAAAACGGAAATACACCGGAAAATCAAACTATTTTAAGTGTATTGGAAGATATCGCCGAACGTATAGGGGAAGACAGTTGGAGACTCAAAAAACAGGGTCAACTTTCGCTATTTGACACACCTTAATGATTAGAAATACAGCAGGTTTGATCAGGGTTGCAACCAGCATAAGGTAGGATCATGGAAAAAGGTGGGATGATTGGCCTTGAGTGCCAAAACATAATCTGCTTTTTTATGGTAATAATTCTTCCAACCAACATCGCTTAGAGGATGTTTGATAAGTCATGATTAGTGTATCAACTATTGTTTCACCCCACCCCCTTCCTTACAAGGGTAGGTTTTTAATATGATCTGTGAAGGCAAGACTACCGAAGACAAGGAAGGAAAGTGGACAAGGAAGATTTTATACGGACAATGGTCTTTTAATGGGCTATTTTTCTTACTAAGAATA
>NZ_JAQMUH010000192.1:0-10482 GCF_028331025.1 Anabaenopsis arnoldii
ACCTGTTGACAAAGTGCTAAACCTTGATTCCAAGCGTGTCTGGCTACTCCTGCGTGTTGCGCCAGTAGTAGTCGTTGTTGCTTGTTAACTTTGAGTTGAGTTTTGAATCCTAGTAGCATACAGTAATTTTACTGCAATTTTCTCACAAAGCGAAAAGATGACAGGAAGTTTTGAGTAAATGTGAGTATTTCTTAGTATTAGTTAAGAAAACAGGAACTAGCTACTAAACCTTTTGATGTTGTCACCATGGCCACTTAGGAATTTGCTACTATTGCGGGTCAATGATAGCGGAGGAACAGCCCCCAGATTTATTCAGGGGGCAAAAAAGCAATATCCCACAGGTTTTTTATTGAATTTACTCAGCTAAAGCCCTGCTGGTAACTGCTCGTTGTAACTGAGCCAAGGCGCGATTGTAATCTAAAATAGCTGTAATTCGATTACCTTCAGCTCTTGTTAAGTCGTTTTCGGAGTTAATCACATCAGTTTGAGTACCTACACCGGCTTGGAATCGCAACCGAGCCAAACGCAGAGCCTCTCTAGCCTGTTCTAAAGCAGCATTAGCAGTTTGGACATTTTCTAAACTAGCTCGCTGGGTAGAAAAAGCTTGTTCAACCTGGAAGCGGATTTGGTTGCGCTGTTCACTAAATTGAGTTTCTGCGATCGCCACATTAGTTTTTGCTTGAGCAGCGCTAGCTTTGGCGGCTCCACCATCGTACAAATTCAAACTAGCCCTAACTCCCACAGAGTAACCATCAGTAAGGCTAACACCATCATCGAATTGATCTAGCAGGTTATAACTAGCAATGAAGCGCACTTGAGGACCTAGGGATGCAAGTGCTTCTCGCTGCTGTTGTTCACTGATGTTACGTTGTGCCAATTGCTGTTGAAGTTCTGGGCGATTTTGAAACGCTAACACAATGCTAGTTTCTAAGTCTCGGTTCCACAGACCAGCCAATTGCACAGGATCAGCCGCACTCAGATTTATCGATTGTGGCACACTCAGGCGAGTCGCGAGAATCCGACGAGCAATTTCTTGCTGGGAGCGAGCATTAGTCAGTTCTTGCTGGGAGTTAGCCAGGTTAACTTGGGATTGCAAAACATCAAATCGTGTACCCACCCCAGCCCTTTCTAAAGCTTGTGCATCTCGTAAACTGGCCTGGGAATTTTCCACAGCAGATTGGGCGATGCGTACTCGTTCATCTGCTTGTTGCAAATTGTAGTATTCCGTAGCCACATTCAAGCGAATTTCTTCCGATTGGCGTTCTACAGCCAACTCACTGAACTTTAACCGCTCTTCGGCCTGTTTAATGGTAGCTTGCCGTCTCCCAGAGGTAAACAGGTCATAGCTCAGTTGGGCTTCTCCTCTAAAAGAGGATATAGTTTCCGCTCCTGGCTGAGGTATACCTGTTTGTTGCTCTGCTTGATTGATCGCCCGCTGTTGGTCAGCAGACCGGCCGCGATTGACATCAGCACTAAGACCCAGATTGGGCAACAAAGCAGCTTGCTCCTGGCGTAGGGCGGCTTGATCCCGTTCTAGCTCCAGTAGAGACACCTGTAAATCTCGATTGTTGCGCCTTGCTAGTTCTAAGGCCTGTGCCAAGGTAATGGGCTGATTAGTTTCCAGTCTTACTTCCTCTGGTTTAGTCGGAAATTGCAGAGGGTTGGGACTAGGAGTTAGGTAATCAGGAATTTCCACGCTATTCGTAGGGGTAAATTCCACCTTTTCCACCGGTGTGATATTTTCCCCCGTGGTTACAGGTGCCACATACTCAGTTCCTGGTGAGGGAAAAGTTAATATCCCCGCAGTATTGACCAATCCTGAGTTGGTGTTGCTAGCAGATGAATAACTCCCAGCTATCAAGTTCCTAGTTCTTGAGGGAGGGAGACAGCCACTAATAGCTGAACAACCATGTACCCCCACTAATTTTGTTGCTCTTGCGCCGGTGACCGCAGTCGGTAGAATTGTCGATAAATGAGTTTGCTGTTGTTTACCGGTCGCTGTTGGTTGCTGTAAAGCCGACAGGGTAAAACTGACTGGCTGGGTAGAAGTTCTGGGTGGGACCACAGTCGCCACAACAGTTTGATTTAATTTATTCCCTGAAGTACCGACTTGAGTTGGTTGTTGATGGTTTTGAAAATGGGCAAAATTCTGCCCATGTGTGACACCGACTTTACCTTCATCTTTTTGAGAGGGCTGATGTTCTACAGGTGTCCCAGTCTTTTTGCTCAAGCTGGCTGGATTATTCTTACTACTTGAAGACTGTAATTGCAGTCTAGTTAACTCAGATTCTGGTACTACATCTGGAAAAACATCCGCATTAGTATCACGCATTTGGGTATTAATATTGTCTCCCAGCCAGGTTTGACTGTCAGGAAAGGTCAAGACCCCTGCAGAAGAGACAATTGGTGTACCGCTCACTGTCGTCGCCAAAGCAGTTTGGGTTGTTAATACTGCTGCTGTGACGCCAGGTAAGAAACTATAAAATAAATATTGTCCTTTCACCGCATCCCCTCACACGAAAATCAATACTAGGGGCAGAAAACCCGTCTTATGAGCCGAATATAGCACGATCCTTAATTTCAGTATGGATTACCACGACTCTAAATTGGGGAGTCGGAACTCGGTTTGTTGTCAAAACGTTGCACTATGCGAGATAGTTCCGCCTTTTCATCGATACTAACCCGGGTAGGCGCACCACTAATAATTCGTTCGTAGTTACGGAAAGAATCTTTAATTTCCGGACCATCAGCAGTAATATTGTACTCACGGATACCTTTATCGTGCCAGGAACCCCGCATTTTAAACACATTAATCGCCCGTGACATTTCACCCCGAATCTCTACGTACTGCAACATCAAAATCGTATCAGTAATTGTGGAAATATGGGAGTCTGTGATGGAATGTGATCCCAGAAATTGGTCAGTTGTGTTGGTAAAAAAACCGGTGATTTCTTCTTGTTTCGCATAACCAGTCACACCAATGACAAACTGGCGAAAGGCATTATTGCTGACTCCTCTGGCTAATGCTGACAGGGAGTCAATGGCAATGCGAGATGGCTTAAACATAGCAATTTCTGATTTAATAATTTGCAAGTGGTCTTCTAAACCAGTTGATTCAGGATAAGTACAAATTATTTTCAGTAAACCTTGACGTTCTAAGTCTTCAAAGTCAATTCCCCAAGAGTAAGCATTACGAGACAGTTGGGCGCGCGATTCTTCATAAGCAAATAATATTGCCTGCTCACCATTGATGCAGCCATCTTGCAAAAATTTACTCACCAATAAAGTTTTACCAGTTCCGGTGGCTCCCGTTGCCAAAATAATAGAATCTTTAAAGAAACCACCCCCACACATTTTATCTAGGGTTTCGACTCCCGAGGATACTCTGATATTAGAGGAGCGCTGGGTTAAGCGCATGGCTCCCAAGGGAAAAATATTAATTCCTCCATTGGTAATTGTAAAGGGATATTCCCCTTTCATATGAGTTGTACCACGCAATTTGAGAATTTCAATTGTGCGGCGCCGCCGTTCTCCTTCTAAAACGTTACGCACAATTACTACATTGTCGGAAACAAATTCTTCTACTCCAAATGAAGCAACAGAACCGTATTCTTCACTACGTTCAGTAGTAATTATAGTTGTGACGTGTAGTTGCTTGAGACGGGCCACAAGACGGAAAATCTCTCGCCGCACTACTCCCATGGCTTCATACTGCTGAAATACGGCTGTGATGGAGTCAATTGATACTCTTTGGGCTTTGTATTTGCGAATTGCATATTGCAAACGCTCAATCAGGGCTGAAAGGTCAAAGTTACCTACAATATCTTGACCTTCGGGATCCGGTGAAGCATCCAGAATAAATAACTTACCTTCGTCAATTAGCTGTTGTAAATTCCAACCGAAAATTTCCGCATTTTTAATAATGTCACCGGGGGATTCTTCAAAGGTTACAAATACACCCCCTTGATCAAATCGGGTAATACCGTTATAGAGAAATTGCAGTGATAATAAGGTTTTACCTGTGCCAGATGTACCACTAACTAAAGTAGTTCTACCAACGGGTAAACCTCCGTGGCTAATGTCATCAAAGCCCTCTATCATCGTGCGAATCTTTTCTACCCCAACCAAGGGGTTGTTGTTTGGCGTTGCTTGGTCTTTTTCGCTCATTGCTTACTAGGATATGGGTTTTATACCCGCTTTTTATATTAGTAAAATTGGTGATTTGTTAGAAAATTTGTATGATGAACCCTTGTTTATTATTCCCAATATTCTTCGCCCAGTTCTTCATAAAGTAAGTCTAATCCAATCAATACCCTTTCTCTGTCTGATAAGTCACCAATGATTTTGCGCACCGGTGGAGGTAAAATTTTAGATAATGTTGGGGTGGCTAAGATTTTATCTTCTTCGGCTAGCTGGGGGTTCTTTAGGACATCAATTACTTTTAAGGCATATACACCTTGAAATTCTTGCTCTAAAATGTTTTTAAGGATTTTTAAGGCTCGAACTGAGTTGGGTGTGTTTCCAGCTACATAAAGCTTGAGAACATAGGTTTTTTTGGATTGATTCATCTGACAAATTTACTCTCTTTAGAGATTGAACATCTATAATGTTCACACAGGTGAGCGAGGATATCTATTAGTGCTAGGCGATAATCAAGTAATATTTCGTCGCTCCTTCCTTCTAGCTTTAGTTGTGTGGAAAAGTCTTCAATTAATTCCATATGAAATTCAAGGATTTGTGGCACAGGAATATTAGCACAAAATACTGCATTGATAAATTTATCGATTTGTTCTTTCAGAGTTTTGTCTGGGGTGAAGTAATTGAGAAGAATATGGCGGTAATCTGATTTTAGTTGTTGTAACAATACCTGCCGATCAACTTGAGTCATCTGCTGAAAGAAGTGCTGTGGTTTGTGCTTCTGACATGGAAATACATCAAAATGTTTATTAGTAAAATTTTTATTAAGATATTCTCACCATCACCTCAGTAGGTAGTAGATTTTAACAGTGGTAGTAGTTCTACTCTGGGGGCGAAGTAGTTAGTCTGTGGTGTCATAGTTCCAAGGCCTAATCTGCCTGCTCAACTCGACTTGAATGGGTAGTTGAGCCGGATGATCTAATTTTTGGCAGTGGAAAAATCAATATGAGTAGTAATATCATCTATATACTGATATATCCGTATACTGATATATAATCTTGGGAATATCTATGTTAGATGTGAATCACACCTCTAAACTTCTAAGTTGATGTCTAGTTGTGTATTCAAGTGGCGATTTCTCTTTGAGAGAAGGACTCATATCAACATCATATCAACCTCAGGTTGTTGCACCAGATACACTGTAGTCAGTGCTGGGGCTTCATAGTTTATTGATGAAGCCTAGTAGTTTTTCCATCAAGATACATGAATTAGTTGAGCATAGACTTATGTATATTTCCTCATGTATGGATACAGTAGTTTTACTATAATCTCCGTGTCGTGGTTGCCGGCAAATTTATGAACAAAGACCAGAATCTGGCGGTCGTGGGCGGACATATTGGGGAAATTGATTCCCTTTTACCCTTTGGCGGTGAGACAAGTAGTACTGATGCATTTCCCTGTATGCTTGTAACTCCTGTTACTCCGGTAATGTTAGTGACCAAAACGGTTTAAGATGACTAACTATGCAAACTAGACTTCCTCAACCCCTGTAAGGATGTTTAAGAGTTTGCATAAGGGAGCAGAGAAATGGCGGGAGCATTACAAGGTATGTCTTGAAAACTGTCCCTGAAAGCCAGTCAATAAAGACTAAATCCCTGGTGAGATGAGGCATTTATCTATCTCCCCGCCTTGGAGGTGGGGGTTCTGACTCCCTGTAATAGATACTTAAATTAACTCAAAGTATCTTCACATTCTAAATCATTATAATTCCTCAAGGTTTATTAGCGAATCTTTGGCCTGATAATTGTTTTAGTTGTCACTATTGCAGAGGAGTTTGAACACCAGTAGGAAACTGACAAGGATATTCACCGAAAACTAAGATTGGCCAGGACAACGAGTCAATCCCATAAGTCTTGTCTTTTAACAACCTCGTCGTGAGTACAGGCGAACGGCTTTCCCCCTTGTCTCAATGGCATTGAAGCTGTAAAAAGAATCCGTGAAATGATTCTTCTGAATATTATTGCTTTGCCGCTCTAATACTTTTTGCCGAAGTGCCGATGGTGAAGCGGCAAGCTTACACAAAGAAGAATGACCCCTAAGGTTCCTTATGTCAATGTTACAGTACCCGCTTTATGACTTTCTCGCAACCGTACCCAGCTGCTTAGAAACAAGTACTCTGGCTATGGTGCTGGAGATTTTTGAGCAAGAGCAGTGCGATCGCTTGGTAGTAGTAAATCAGCAACAATACCCCTTAGGATTGGTGCAGTCTGCCCGCTTAACACAAAAATTATTGGCAGTATGGGGTGGAAATCAAGTTTTGGACTTGCAGCAGCCATTGTCAAGGTGGGATCAAGCCATAATCGAGCCTCTCAAGACATTACCAGCAACTTATTGTGTAGAGCAATTAGATCTGCTTTGGCGTTACCAAAGGAGCCGAAACAACAATAACTTAGATTGGGCACTGATTGATAAAGAAGGCAAATTTCTAGGGCTGCTGAATAGCTCACGAGTGTTAAGAGCATTAACTCAAGAAAAATTGGCTTTTGATTCTAGTAGCAGCCACTGCTCACCTTCGGGGAAGAGAACGCCTAAAAACAGTTCCCCAGATAATGCTAACACCTCCAACAAGATCAGCAAAACTCACTGGCGAACTGATAAGTCACCACGGGGGCGAACTACTGGGAGAATCGCTGAATGCCAAGCTGGGCTGCCGCGATTGCTACCAGCACTGCGGGATTGCTTACGTGGAGAAGCCATAGCCAGATCGCGGCTGAGAAATCAATATCAACCGGCACAAAAATCACTAGTGCAGCTATTAGAAATACTGCCTTGGCCGTTAATGCTGCAAACTCGAACAGGTGAAATAGTAGCGCAAAATCCGGCTTGGTGGGAGCAATTAGGAGTATTGAAAGATCCCGAAGGGATTCGCGAACAAGTCGAAGCAATACTAGCCTCCCAGGAGAGGAAAACGGCTTCAGAATACGCTAAAGCTAGCAGATTTTATTCTCAAGGGAATAATCATCCTAGGGAATCTCATTCAACAGAACAGACCTTGATGTCAGCGAATGAACCTCTGCCACAGGGGGGATATTCCCCACCACCCAGACATAGCCTACACGATAGCGTTCGCGGAGCATCTGCTAGAGAAGAAGATAAAAGTAAGCAGTCAACCCCCAAAAAGAGTAAATCCAATCACTGTTTTTTGGATAGTCAGATGGGTACTTGCACCTGTGTTGTGGAAGTGCACAATGGTAGCGAGCGAATTTGGCAGTTTGCCAAAATTACCTTAGATAGTCACAAATCAGAACTTCTCTCCCAAGAACTGAATCTGCCAGAATTGAACTGTAGGCAAACTGAGGCTACTCCCAAGACTCAAGGAAGTAATGACCTATGTTTAGTATTAGCTACTGATGTCACCGAACAGCAGCAGATATATAAAGAACTAGCAGCCAAAAATGCCGACCTGATTCAATTAAATCGATTAAAAGATGAGTTTTTAGCTTGTATTAGTCATGAACTGAAGACTCCCCTAACTGCGGTTTTAGGACTATCAAGGTTACTGGTAGATCAGCAGTTGGGTGAACTCAACGAGCGCCAAGCCCGTTATGCAGGACTGATTCATCAAAGCGGACGACATTTGATGAGTGTAGTTAATGACATTTTAGATTTGACCCGCATGGAAACCGGACAGATGGATTTAGCCCTTGTCCCGGTGAAAATTCGTGCAGTGTGCGATCGCGCCATCACAGAAGCAAAAGCGATTCACACTCAAACCACCAAAGCTACCGCCACCCCAACAGCCAATTCCATACCTGAATTAGCCATCTCGATTGAACCAGATTTAGACGAGATAGTAGCGGATGAATTGCGCTTGCGGCAGATGTTAGTACACCTACTTTCCAACGCCTTTAAGTTCACAGAAAACTCCGGGGAAATTGGTTTGCGCGTCAGTCGTTGGGAAGGCTGGATTGCCTTTACTATCTGGGATACAGGTATTGGCATTCCCGAACATCAGCAACATTTAATCTTCCAAAAATTCCAACAACTAGAAAATCCCCTGACGCGCCAATTTGAAGGTACTGGTCTGGGGCTGGTTTTAACCAGGGCTTTAGCTCGTCTTCACGGAGGTGACGTGAGCTTCTTATCTCGTGAAGGCAAAGGTAGCCAATTTACACTACTACTCCCACCTAGTCCGCCCACAACAGGCTTGAGTGAAGCAGAGACAGGAATCAAAGAACATAGCCAGATCAAAACTCCTGAAACACAAGGATTGAGCAGCTTGGGAGTGAGGGGTCACGCCGTTTCCCCAGGGTCGCGCAGAGAAATCTCAGCACGCCAGCGCGTGGCGACAACTACCCAACATCCACCCGCCAGCTCACAACGGTTAGTGCTAGTAGTGGAAGCAGTAGCTCGATATATCGAAGATTTGACCGATAAGCTGAAAGTTTTAGGTTATCGTGTCGTCATCGCTCGCTCAGGAACAGAAGCAGTAGAAAAAGCCCGCCGCTTGCAACCGAAAGCGATCTTCTTAAACCCCTTATTACCCTTACTGTCAGGTTGGGATGTTCTGACTCTATTGAAATCTGATGCTGCAATTAGGGATATTCCCGTAATAGTCACAGCCACTGGCGCGGAAAAAGAGCAAGTATTTGCCCATGGGGCGGATGGTTTCCTTAACTTACCAGTTCAGCATGAGGCCTTAGTACCACTGTTAGAAAACTTGTGTACTCAACCAGCAATGAGAAATTCACAGTTAAATAATCATCCAATCACCCCGATCACAAGTCCACTGAGAATTCTCAGGTTGGTAGAACAGAATTTAGAATCAATTAACCCCCACCCTTCACTGCGAGAACATCGGGTGATAGAAGTAGATGATTTAGATCAAGCTGAACTCTTGGCACAGGTTTGGCAGTTTGATGTCATTTTACTGGATGTCGAAGGTGCCTTGGCACAAACTTACCTACAAGAGTTAGCTCAACATCCCATACTGGCTAATATTCCACTGGTGACTTGTGATGTGGCGACTACCCTAGCTGCTTCCCAGATACCTGGTTTGTCGGTGTTTCCTTACTTGAGATCATTGTCCCAAGAAAAAGAAAACGGTGATTATACCACAGATCCCTTGTTATCTGTGTTACAAATTGCATCTGGTATCTGCTGCCCACCCAGTATCCTGGTGGTAGATTTAACCATGCTGGACTATGGCCTGAGGGTTCAGCCAGACGCTGATCAGGGTGATCAAACAGTCGCAAAACATTCACCCAATAACCAGGGTAACCATAGCTTGCATGGTTTAGCTATACGGGGATCTGAGTGGTTTCAAGCTTTAATCCAGTACTTACAAACGGCTGGTTTAAAAGCCTCAATGGGGCGTTACTGGGCAGAAGTCATACAACAAATTCGCCACCAAAGCGTTGACTTACTGCTGATTTGCTTAGGAGATTCTTCTGTTCCTCAAGAGGTGCTAAAAGAGTTAAAAGCATTAGCCGACTTACCTTTCAAGCCGCCAATTTTGATCATTGACCAGCGATTCAGTCACACGCCTACTGATTCTCTAACTGAAAAAACTTGCAAGAGCTTGGTTACAGCCGAAAACTTCACGAGTGAATTAGCTCAGTTTGTGGTTCGCATAGTGTCTGGAAAAGAAGACATCGCCCCGGAGATTTTGCCTCGTTCCATATCAATGGAAGACTTATTGGCTGAAATTAATCAAGCCTTGGGTTTAAAAGCAGACCATTAATAATAATCACAAACAAACAGCGAAAAACCAGACACAAGACAGTATGCAACAAAACTAAAAAATGACAATACCTTATCAAATTATACTAGATACCAACGTACTTCTAGCTGGTTTACGCTCTAGTCGTGGCGCATCCTACAAGCTGTTAAGCATACTCAACGATACTCGCTGGCGATTAAATATTTCTACCACATTAATCTTCGAGTACGAAGAAATACTTAAAAGACAAAAAGACCAGTTAACCCTAAACAATCAAGATATTGATAATATTATAGAAGCCCTTTGTGCCATATCTAACCAATGTAATATTTTTTATCTATGGCGACCAATTGCACGCGACCCAGACGATGATTTTTTAATAGACTTAGCGATGGAATGCCAAGCCGAGTTTATTATCACTTACAATCAAAAAGATTTACAAGCAGCAGAGAAATTTGGCATTAGAGTATTAACTCCTAAAGAATTCTGGCTCTACCGTACTTGTTATGCTAATTTAACAACTGGTTCGAGGGAACAGGGAACAGGGAACAGGGAACAGAGATTAAGAAGGAATATTCAGGCATTTTCTTCAATAACCAACATTATTTCCCTTATACGGTAAG
>NZ_JAQMUH010000193.1:0-2527 GCF_028331025.1 Anabaenopsis arnoldii
GAACAAGCTCAAGCTCAAGCACAGAGTTTAGGTGGAAATCTTGTCACCATTAACTCTCAAGCCGAACAAGACTGGCTAGTTAATACCTTTGGTAGTAGTGAACAACTGTGGATTGGACTGACAGATAAGGATACAGAAGCCGATACAGATGGCACTAAATTTAAGTGGGTGAGCGGTGAAACCTCTACTTACAGGAACTTCTTTACCAATGAACCAAATAATGCTGGTAACGAAGATTATGTGGCGATGAATTTTAATGATCCTGGCAAATGGAATGATTACGGTAGTGGCGGTTCTTTAAGAGGCATTATTGAAATCAAAGAGTATAACACTATCGTAGGTGGATATTTCCCCGAATGGGCAATATATGGTCGTGATTTTCAAGTCGAGGACATTCCAGGGGATAAACTAACTCATGTTTTTTATGCGTTTACAAAAATCGACGAAAATGGAGAAGTAGCAATATACGATCCTTGGGCGGCGATACAACATCCATTTAATGGGAAGTATACTTGGCAAGAATCAGAACAAGGTTTAGCGGGTAATTTTGCTGAACTCCAAGCTTTAAAACAAGAATATCCCCATCTGAAAACCATGATGTCTATTGGAGGTTGGTCACTTTCTGGTCCTTTCTCTGATGCAGCTTTAACTGAAGCCTCACGGGAAAAATTTGCTGCTTCTGCAGTAGATTTGATGGTTCAATACGGTTTTGATGGCTTGGATATTGACTGGGAATATCCTGTTAGTGGGGGTTTAGAAGGTAATATTAATCGTCCACAAGACAAACAAAATTACACCCTATTACTAGAAGAAATACGGGAAGAGTTGGATGAACAAGAAGCCATAGATAATCAAGATTATCAGCTGACTATTGCTTCCCCTGCTAGCTTGTCCACTATAAATAACTTTGAGTTAGGGGAAATTTCTGAACACATTGACTTCTTCACTCTCATGGCCTATGACTATCATGGTGCTTGGGAAAATACTACCAACCATAATGCTCCTTTATATGCTGTTCCAGGACAGCAGTCCATAGACTCTACCATAGACGCCTATCTTGATGCTGGGGTTCGTGCAGATCAGATAGTTCTGGGAGTTCCTGCATATGGACGCGCTTGGTCTGGTGTACCTAGTACCAATAATGGACTATTTCAGTCATCTAGTGGTGCGGCTTCGGGAACATGGGAAGCAGGTAGTTATGACTACAAAGATTTGTATAACAAACTCCAAGAACAACCCAGTGTATATACTCGTTACTGGGATGATTTGGCAAAAGTCCCCTATATTTACAGTCCTACCGACCAGGGTGGGATGTTTAGTTCCTACGAAGATAGTGAGTCAATTGGCATCAAGACTGACTATATTAAAGAGAAAGGTTTAGGTGGTATATTCTTCTGGGATTTGTCTGGTGATTTACCCGGTGATAATAATGATTCTTTAGTCAATATTGCAGCGACAAATTTAGCGACTAGTGAGCCTGAAACCCCAGAAATAGCGATCGCCCCCACCAACGCCATACAGTTAGAAGGTAACGAAGGACTTACCCCCTTTACCTTCACAGTTACCCGCACAGTGGATACAGGTATCAGCACTGCTAACTGGGCGGTTACAGGTACGGGAACCAACCCTGCTAACGCCGCCGACTTTGGCGGAACCCTCCCCACGGGTACGGTCACCTTTGCTGCGGGGGTAAAATCTCAAGTAATTACAGTCAATGTCAGTGGTGATACTGTAGTAGAACCGGAGGAAACCTTTACCGTTAGCCTATCTAACCCCAGTAACGCTACCCTGACCACTGCTACTGCTACGGGAACCATTAGGAATGATGATACACCACCCGTGGAGAGCGATCGCCAACAAATTACATCATTAGACAATTTAACTGCTGCTCCTGGCGGTGATGTATCTATTCCCCTGTTCTACAACACTTCCAACGGTGACAACACCCTGACGGGTATTAGTCTGCGGTTGCACTACAATTCTGATGAACTGAATTTCCAAACTGTAGAAAACCTGTTCAATAACAATCTATTTGTTGCAGTAGAAGACCTAGCTGATGGTACAGACTTAGATAACGACCCCAACACTGACAGTTTTATCCAATTTGGCTATACTGACTTTGCTGGTAACTGGCCTAACCAAACCCTACCGTTAAAGTTAGCGGATTTCAACTTTACCACCACTGACAACTTTGCCGGAACTCAACTTAATCTGACTTCCGATAATTTAGCCCCTGGTTATGGCCTAGAAGCAGACCCGATTTTAGTCAGTAAGCAGGAATGGAATTTTGATATTGACGGGAATGGAGAAATCAAAGCCCTTTCCGATGGCATTATGATAGTACGCCATCTGTTTGGTACTTTCCCCGATGAGAGATTAACTGAAGGTGCGATCGCTCCTAACGCCACTCGCAACCTAGCAGAAATTCAAGCCTACTTACAACAAGGGGTAGATAACCAATACTTAGATATTGACGGGAATGGAGAAATCAAAGCCCTTTCCGATGGCATTATGATAGTACGCCATC